>DASQBO010000485.1:0-5265 GCA_035635175.1 Casimicrobiaceae bacterium
GGGTGTCGAAGAAGAAGCCGGTCGTCGTGCTGAAGGCGGGCCGCACGAGCCTCGGCGCGCGCGCGGCGTCGTCGCACACGGGCGCCCTCGCCGGCAACGACAAGATCTACGACGACGTGCTGCGGCAATCGGGCGTGATCCGCGCGAAGGCGCTGCGCGAGCTCCTCGAGTACGCGCGCGGCATTCCCGTGCTGCCGACGCCGAAGGGCGAGAACGTGGTCATCATCACGGGCGCGGGCGGCTCGGGCGTGCTGCTCTCCGACGCGTGCGTCGACAACGGCCTCAAGCTGATGCCGATGCCGCCGGACCTCGACACCGCGTTCCGCAAGTTCATTCCGCCGTTCGGCGCCGCCGGCAATCCGGTCGACATCACGGGCGGCCAGCCGCCGAAGACCTATCAGGACACCGTTCGCCTGGGCCTCGAGGACCCGCGCATCCACGCGCTGATCCTGGGCTACTGGCACACGATCATCACGCCGCCGATGGTGTTCGCGCAGACGATGGTCGAGGTGATCGACGAGATGCGCGCCAAGGGCATCCAGAAGCCGATCGTCGCCTCGCTCGCGGGCGACGTGCAGGTCGAGGAGGCCGCCGAATACCTCTTCGACCACGGCATCCCCGCGTATCCGTACTCGACCGAGATGCCGGTGATGGTGCTCGGCGCGAAGTACAAGTGGGCGCGCGGGGCGGGCCTAATCTGACGAAACGCTGACTGACAAGAGAGCACGCGGCTGGCATCCTCGCGGCTGCCGGATGCGCGCGCGCCCTGCCGCAAGAGCGGGGCGAGCCGGACGACCCGGACCTGCCGTTACGGCGCGGGCAACACCGGTTGTTCTCTTGATGGAGGAGTCAGCAATGGCAGGAGCACAGGCATCGCAGCAGGCTGAGAGGCTGCTGGCAACCCGCGGCTCGTTCCGCTGGATCCAGCTGTTCCTCGGGATCATCTGCATGGTGATGATCGCCAACCTGCAGTACGGCTGGACGCTGTTCGTCAATCCGATGGCCGACAAGTTCGGCTGGTCGAGGGCCGAGATCCAGTTCGCCTTCAGCCTCTTCATTCTGGCCGAGACCTGGCTCGTCCCCCTCGAAGGTTACCTGGTCGATCGCTACGGTCCGCGGCCGGTCGTGTTCGTCGGCGGGCTCCTGAGCGGCATAGGCTGGGTGATGAACTCGTTCGCCGACACGCTCACGATGCTCTACGTGGCGAACACGATCGCCGGGGTCGGTGCCGGTGCGGTGTACGGCACCTGCGTGGGTAACGCACTCAAGTGGTTCCCCGATCGGCGCGGACTCGCCGCCGGTCTCACGGCCGCAGGCTTCGGAGCCGGATCGGCGGCGACCGTGCTGCCGATCACCGCGATCATCAAGACGATGGGCTTTCAGACCGCGTTTCTCTACTTCGGGATCGGTCAGGGCCTGGTCGTCATGATGATCGCCATGGCGCTCGTCGATCCGCGCCGCGTCGTGAGCCCGGGCATCGCGCTGCAGGCGAAGAAGGCGGCGAGCCCGCGCAATCCGCAGACGAAGCGCGATTATCGCCCACTCGAGATCCTGCGGCAGCCCGTGTTCTGGGTCATGTATCTCATGTTCGTGCTGGTCGCGGCGGGCGGCCTCATGGCCACGGCACAACTCGCGCCGATCGCGAAGGACTTCAAGATCGACACCGTGCCGGTGACGGTCCTCTGGTGGACGCTTCCCGCGCTCAGCTTCGCGCTGATCGGAGATCGCGTCCTGAACGGGCTCACGCGGCCGTTCTTCGGCTGGGTCTCCGACAACATCGGCCGCGAGTCGACGATGCTGATCGCGTTCCTGCTCGAGGGCATCGGCATCATGTGCCTCTTCTGGTTCGGCAAGGATCCGTTCATGTTCGTGATCCTGAGCTCGCTCGTCTTCTTCGGCTGGGGCGAGATCTACAGCCTGTTCCCGTCGACCAACACCGACACCTTTGGCGCCAAGTTCGCCGCCGCGAACGCCGGGCTCCTGTACACCGCGAAGGGCACGGCGTCGCTGCTCGTGCCGCTGTCGTCCTGGCTCACCGCGCAGACCGGCAACTGGCATGCGGTCTTCGTTGCCGCGGCGCTCATGAACATCGCCGCGGCGCTGCTCGCCTGGTTCGTGCTCCGCCCGATGCGCCGCGCCGGCATCGCGCGCAGCTCGAAGTTGACCCCGGCGCCAGTCGGGCAGCCCGCGTAGGCCCGATCGATACGCAGGCGGCAGCGGGCACGCCCGCCGCCGCGATTTCGGCCGTCGCTGCCTGGAACGTGCAGTTCGCGCCGACCGAGAAACCCTGTACGGTCCACGCGCTTCCTCGCTTTGCCCGACCGCCTCGCGCTCGCGGCGGCGCGTGGTACGCTTCGCGTGGCCGCGCCTCATTCCGCCGCGATGAACGCCAACCTGTACGCGCTCTTCCGCGCGCACTTCGACGAGCACGCCGCCGAGCCCTGCCTGCTGATCCCCGACGGGCCGGTCGTCCACTACGACCAGCTCGACGCGGCGTCCGCGCGCTTCGCGCACGCGCTCGCCGCCGCCGGATGCCGGCCCGGCGACCGCGTCGCGGTCCAGGTCGACAAATGCTGGGAAGCGCTCGCGCTCTATCTCGGCTGCCTGCGCGCCGGCTTCGTCTACCTGCCGCTCAACACCGGCTACCAGAAGAGCGAGCTCGCGTACTTCTTCGGCGACGCCGAGCCCGCGGTCGTCGTGTGCCGGCCCGAATCCGCGGCGCTGGTCGCCGGGCTCCGTCCGGAAGCGGTGACGCTGACACTGGCCGGGGCCTGGGGCACGCTGCACGAGCGCGCGCAAGGTCGGCCGGAAACCTTCGAGCCCGTGCCGACGAAGCCCGACGATCTCGCCGCGATCCTCTACACGTCGGGCACGACCGGCCGCGCGAAGGGCGCGATGCTCACGCACCGGAACCTCGGCAGCAACGCGCTCGCGCTGGTCGACGCGTGGGGCTTCACGCGCGGCGACGTGCTGCTGCACGCGCTGCCGATCTATCACGTGCACGGCCTCTTCGTCGCGATCCACTGCGCGCTGCTCTCGGGCGCGCGGATGCTGTGGCTCGCGAAATTCGATCCGGCGCAGGTGCGCGCGCTGCTGCCGCGCGCGACGGTGATGATGGGCGTCCCGACGTTCTACACGCGCCTCCTCGCCGATCCGGCGTTCGGTGCCGACGATTGCCGGTCGATGCGGCTGTTCGTGTCGGGCTCGGCGCCGCTCCTGCCCGACACGTTCGACGAGTTCAGGCGGCGCACGGGCCACACCATCCTCGAGCGCTACGGGATGTCCGAGACCGGGATGAACACGTCGAATCCGCTCGCCGGCGAGCGGATCGCGGGCACCGTGGGCCCGCCGCTGCCCGGCGTTTCCGTGCGAGTCGTCGGCGACGACGGCGCGCCGGTCGGCCCCCAGGTCGTCGGCAACCTCCAGGTCAAGGGACCGAACGTCTTCGCCGGCTATTGGCGGATGCCCGAGAAGACGCGCGAGGAATTCACCGCCGACGGCTGGTTCCGCACCGGCGACGTGGGCGAGATCCTCGACAACGGCTACGTGCGCATCGTCGGCCGCGCCAAGGACCTGATCATCACCGGCGGGTTCAACGTCTACCCGAAGGAAGTCGAGGAGCGGATCGACGCGCTGCCCGGCGTCGCCGAGTCGGCCGTGATCGGCGTCCCGGACGCGGATTTCGGCGAGGCGGTGACGGCGGTCGTCGTCGCGCGTCCGGGGGAGACGCCGAGCGAGCGCGACGTCATCGGCGCGCTCAAGGCGGAGATCGCCGGCTTCAAGGTGCCGAAGCGCGTGCACTTCGTCGACGAGCTGCCGCGCAATTCCATGGGCAAGGTGCAGAAGAACCTGCTGCGGGAAAGGTTCGCGAACGGAGGTTCGTAGCCCTTCGCGAAGCCGCGTCACGCGCCCGCGCTCTGCCAGGCCTTCCAGAGCATGTACGCCGCGAGGACGTAGAGCAGCACGGCGAACGCGTGCCGCAGCCGCGCGACCGGCCACCGGTGCGCGGCGCGCGCGCCGACCGGCGCCATGATCACGCTGCCGACGACGATCGCGAGCAGCGCCGGCACGTACACGTAGCCGATCGACCACGGCGGCAGGTGCGACGCGTGCCAGCCCGCGACGGCGAAGCCGACGGTCCCCGCGATCGCGATCGGCAGCCCGATCGCCGCCGACGTGGCGACGGCGTTGCGCAGCTTCACGTTGCACGCGCGCATGAACGGCACCGAGAGGAAGGCGCCGCCCGCGCCGACCATGCTCGAGATCAGGCCGATGCCGCCGCCCACGGCGAAGAGTCCCGCGCTGCCCGGCAGCTCGCGCGTCGGCGCGGGCTTGCGTCCGATCAGCATCTGCGTGGCGGAGACCGCCACGAAGACGCCGAAGAAAGCCGCGAGAATCGAGGTGGGCATCGTGCCGACGACCTGCGGCCCGACGAGCGAGCCGACCACGATCCCCGGCGCCATCCCCCCGACGATGCGCCACCGCACGGCGCCGTGGCGGTGGTGCTCGCGCGCCGAGGCGATCGAGGTGAACAGGATCGTCGCGGTCGCCGTCGCCACCGCGAGGTGCACGACGTGCTCCTCGGCGAAGCCCTGGCGGCTGAACGCGAGCGTCAGGAGCGGCACCATCGTCATGCCGCCGCCGATGCCGAGCAGGCCCGCGAGGAAGCCGACGAGCGCGCCGAGCGCCACGAAGGCGACGATCAGCGCCGGATCCACGCCGTCAGCGCTTGCGCTTCGCGAGCTTCAGCACGAACGCCCACTCGGCCGGGTCGACCGGCGTGATCGACAGCCGGTTGCCCCGCTGCAGCACGCGCATCCGCGCGAGCTCCGGGTGCGAGCGCAGCTCCGGCAGCCCGACGAGCCGCGTCTTCTCGACGAACTTCACGTCGACGTTGACCCAGCGCGGCGCCTCGCGCGTCGACTTCGGGTCGTAGTGCGGGTTCTTGCGGTCGAACTGCGTCGCGTCGGGATACGCGGGCGCCGACACCTCGCAGATCCCGGCGATCCCCGGCTCGGGGCAGCTCGAGTGATAGAAGAACGCGCGGTCGCCGACCTGCATCTGATCGCGCATGAAGTTGCGCGCCTGGTAGTTGCGCACGCCGAACCACGGCGTCGTCTGCTTCGGCGCCGCGGCGAGGTCGTCGATCGAGAACTCGTCCGGCTCGGATTTCATCAGCCAATAGCGCATGGATCGTTCGCGTAACTCAATGCCGTCGGTAGCCAAACGCGTCAAAGAAAGGACCTACGCAAGAACGAAAGGCCG
>DASQBO010000486.1:0-1508 GCA_035635175.1 Casimicrobiaceae bacterium
CGGTCGCCGGTCTCGCGCGCCTCCCGCTGCGCCCACGGGTGGAGCTCGGCGAGATTCGGCGAGCGATACGGCGCGAACAGGCCCTCGGCCCCGCCCTGCAGGAACGCGTCGAACGTGCCGCCGTACCAGACGTCGGCCTTCGGGTTCTCGCGCTCGGCGCGGAGCTGCGCGTAGACCTCGCCGGTCGCCTTGCGCGTCATCGCGACGGCGACGCCCGTCTCGCGCGTGAACGTCCTCGCCGCGAGCTCGCACGCGTCGGGATCGTGCGTGCAGTAGACGACGAGCGGCGCCGCGGCGGCGGCGCCGGAGGCGAGCGCGAGCCCGACGAGGGCCGCCGCGAGTCCCCGGCGGCGCGTCGGCGTGCGGACCATGCGAGCTCAGCCGCCCGCGCCGGCGGCGCGCTCGGCGGCGAGCGCCCGGATCTCGTCGGCGCGGAGCGCGCCCGCGAGCTTGTCGAGGACGCCGTTGACGAACCTGTGCCCGTCGGTGCCGCCGTAGGACTTGGCGAGCTCGACCGCCTCGTTGATGACGACGCGATACGGAATGTCGGGCTGGTGCGCGAGCTCCCACGCGCCGATGACGAGGATCGAGCGCTCCACCGGCGAGAGCTCCGCGGCGGGCCGGTCGAGCCACGGCGCGACCCGCGCGACGAGCGCGTCGTACTCGGCGACGACACCGGCCCACAGCGCCTCGAAATAGGCGCGGTCGGCGAGCGCGAACCCGCCGGCCTCCGCGAGCTGCGCGCGGATCGCGGCGGGCGCGTTGCCCGAGAGCTGCCGCTGGTAGAGCCCCTGCAGCGCGAACTCGCGCGCGCGGCGGCGCGGATTAGATCTCATCGATCGCGTCGAGCAGGTTTGCGAGCTCGAGCGCCGCCTGCGTCGCCTCGAACCCCTTCGTGTCGGCCCGCGCGCGCGCCTGCTCCTCGGTGTCGGTCGTGAGGATGCCGTTGCCGATCGGAATCCCGAACTCGAGCTGTACGCTGGCGACCCCGGACGCCGACTCGTTCGCGACGATCTCGAAGTGGTACGTCTCGCCGCGCACGACGGCGCCGAGCGCCACCAGCGCGTCGCAGTCTCCCGCCTGCGCGAGCCGCTGCAGCGCGAGCGGCGCCTCGAGCGCGCCCGGCACGGTCACGACGACTATGTCGCTCTCCGCGACGCCGGCCTCGGCGCACGCGCGAAGCGCGCCGGCGAGCAGCATCTCACCGAGCGGGCCGTTGAAGCGCGACATCACGATGCCGACGCGGCGGCCGGCGCCGGAGGTGCTCGGGGCGATGCGCTTGACTTCCGACATCGCGACCACCCTATGACGCCTTGCGGCGCGGCGGCTGCTCGAGATAGCCGGTCACCTCGAGGTCGAACCCCGCCATGCTCGGCATCTTGCGCGGCTTCGCCATCAGGCGCATGCGGCCGACGTTCAGGTCGCGCAGGATCTGCGCGCCGATGCCGTAGTTCAGGAGGTCGACCTTCGCGGACACCGGCGGCGCGTCGGCGATCGCGCGCTGCCGC
>DASQBO010000487.1:0-6763 GCA_035635175.1 Casimicrobiaceae bacterium
CGTGGAACAACGGCGTCGAAGGCGCGAGCGCGGATCCCGCCGTCGCCGCGGCGCGCGCGCGCGACGTCCGGAGCCTCCTCGCGACGCTGCTCGTGTCGCGCGGGACGCCGATGCTCGCGATGGGCGACGAGCTCGGCCGGACCCAGCGCGGCAACAACAACGCTTACGCCCACGACGGCGAGCTCACCTGGATCGACTGGGCCGCGGCCGACGCGCCCCTCGCGAATTTCGTCGCCGCGCTCGTGGCGTTGCGGCGAAATCACCCCGCGCTCCGCCAGGACCGATGGCTCGAGGGCGCGCCGCAGGACGAGACCGGCATTCCGGACGTCGAGTGGCGGCGGCCCGACGGGCGCGCGATGTCCACCGCGGATTGGGCGCACGCCGATCTCCGGGTGCTCGTCGCTTCGCTGTACGTGCCCGCGACCGGCGAGCGCCCCGCGGACCGCGTCGTCGTCGCGCTGAACGCCGGCAGCGCCCCCCTCGGCGTGCGGTGGCCCGCGCCGCGGCGCGGCTTCGCGTGGCGACGGGCGCTCGACACGGCGCACCCGTCCGCTCCCGCGGCGGACGCCGGCGCGGGCGAGGAGGTCGCCGCGCGCGCGCTCGTCGTCCTCGTCGAGGTGCCGGCTCCCGCGACCCGCGCGCATCGTTCCGGCGTCGACGACGCGACGATCGGCGAGGTCGCGGCGGCCGCCGGCATCGAAGCGACGTGGTGGGACATCGCGGGCACGCGCCACGAGGTCGCGCCGGACACGAAGCGCGCGCTGCTCGCGGCCATGGGGCTTGCCGTCGACAGCGAGGACGATGCGCGCGAGCGGCTGCGCACGCTTGCACGCCTTCGCGCCGCGACCCCGGCGTCGTCCGCGGCGCACGCCTATCTGCCCGACTCGCTGCGCGATGGCGGACGGCGCTTCGGCCTCGCCGCGCAGCTCTACGCGCTGCGCCGGCCCGGCGACGCCGGAATCGGCGACTTCTCGGCGCTGAGCGCGGCGGCCGTGGCCACGGCGCGCGTCGGCGGCGCGCTCGTCGGCGTCAGTCCGCTCCACGCACTCTTCGCTGCCGAGCGCGAACGCGCGAGCCCGTATCATCCTTCCGACCGGCGCTTCCTCGATCCGATCTACCTCGACGTCGAGCGCGTCCCCGATCTCGCGCATTCGCCGCGCGCGCAAGCGACCGTCGCGGCCCGGCGCGCGGCGCTCCCGGCGTCGCCGGCGCGGCGGGACATCGACTACACCGAGGTCTGGCGAGCGAAGCGCGAGGTTCTCGAGGCGTGCTTCGATACCTTCGAGGGCCGGCCGCGGCGCGACCCGCTCGCGCTCGAGTTCGCGGCCTTCGCCGCGGCGGGCGGCGAGGCACTCGAGCGCTTCGCGCGCTTCGAGGCGATTGCCGCGGAGCACCCGAACGTACCGTGGTCGCGCTGGCCCGCCGGTCTCAGGGACCCCGCCGGCCGCGACGTGCAGCCGTTCGCGGAGCGTCACGCGCGCGCGGTCCGCTTCGCGTGCTACCTTCAGTGGCTGGCCGATCGCCAGCTTGGCGAGGCGGCGAGCGCGGCGCACGCCGCCGGCCTCGCGCTCGGCCTCTACCGCGACCTCGCCGTCGGCGCGGCTCCCGACGGCGCCGAGACGTGGGCGCAGCCGGAGCGCTACGCGCGAGGCGCCTCGATCGGCGCGCCGCCCGACCCGTTCGCGAGCGGCGGCCAGAACTGGAACCTGCCGCCGCCCCTCCCGCACGCGATGGGCGCGGACGGCTGCGCCGCGTTCCGCGCGCTCCTCGCCGCCAACATGCGGCACGCGGGCGCGTTGCGCATCGATCACGTGATGGGTCTCTCGCGCCTCTTCTGGATACCCGACGGCGCGAGCGCCGCCGCCGGCGCCTACGTCCGCTACCCGTTCGAGCAGCTCCTCACGGCCGTCGCGTCCGAGAGCGCCCGCGCTCGCTGCATCGTCGTCGGCGAGGACCTGGGCACGGTGCCCGCCGGCCTGCGCGACCGCCTCGCCGAGGCCGACGTTCTGTCGTACCGGGTCCTGTGGTTCGAGCGCGACGAGCGCGGCTTCGTCGATCCCGCGCGCTATCCGGCCAAGGCCGCCGCGTGCGTCACCACCCACGACCTGCCGACGATCGCAGGCTGGTGGACGGGCGCCGACATCGCGGAGCGCCATGCGCTGGGGCTCGCCGGCGCGGACGACGAGGGCGATGCGCTGCGCGCGCGCCGGCGCGACAAGGAGTCGCTCGCCAACGCGATCGAGCGGTCGGGAACGTCGGCTCCAATCGATCCGGACGGCCCCTGCGACGCGGCCGTCGTCGCGTCGATCCACGGCTTCGCGGCGGCGACGCGCGCGGCACTCGTGCTGTTCCGGGCCGACGATCTCGCGGGCGAGACCGTCGCGACGAACCTTCCCGGCACCGACCGCGAGCGGCCGAACTGGCGCCTCCGGCTCGCGACCGGCGCCGCCGACCTCTGGACGACGCCGGCAGCCGTGCAAACGCTCGCCGCGTGCGCGCAAGCCCGGCGAACGAAGGCGGCCGGTTGACGCGCAGGCGCCCCTTCGCGGATCATTGCCGCGGCACATCCACAAGCTTCAACGGGAGGACTCCGATGTCGAATCGCGCGCGCTTGGCGCTCGCCGCCGCCGTCGCGGCCGCATGCATCGCTTCCACGGCCGCGGCGCAGAACCAGCTCAACGTGATCTGCTCGGTGCAGGCCGAGTGGTGCAACCTCGCGGGCGTCGAATTCGAGAAGGAAACCGGCATCAAGACGACGATGACGCTCAAGGGCTCGGGCGAGTCGATGGCGCAGCTCGCCGCCGAGAAGGCGAATCCGAAGCTCGACGTCTGGTTCGGCGGGACCGGCGACCCGCATCTCCAGGCCGCCGAACAGGGACTGACCGAGGAATACCGCTCGCCGCTGCTGCCGCAGCTGCAGCCGTGGGCGCAGAAGCAGGCCGAGCAGGCCAAGTATCGGACCGTCGGCATCTACCTCGGCGTGCTCGGCCTCGGCTACAACACCGAGCTCCTCGCGAAGAAGAAGGTGCCGGCGCCCGCCTGCTGGAAAGACCTCGCGAAGCCCGACTACGCGAACGACGTGCAGATGGCGAACCCGAACGCGTCGGGCACCGCCTATACGGCGATCGCGACGCTCGTGCAGCTGTTCGGCGAGGAAGAGGCCTTCCGGCTGCTGAAGGCGATGCACAAGAACATCACGAATTACGCGCGCCAGGGCGTGGGCCCGATCAAGGCGACGGCGCGCGGCGAGAACCTCGTCGCCGTCGCGTTCATCCACGACGTCGTGACCGAGGCGCAGGCGGGCTTTCCGGTGAAGAGCGTCGCGCCGTGCGAGGGCACCGGCTACGAGATCGGCTCGCTGTCGATCGTCAAGGGCGCGCGCAACCTCGACAACGCGAAGAAGTTCGTCGACTGGGCGCTCTCGCCCAAGGCGCAGGCGCTGGGCGCCCAGGCGAAGCAGTTCCAGCTGCCGTCGAACACGGCGAGCCCGATCTCGCCGCTGTCGCCCAAGCCCGCGGAGATCAAGCTCATCAGCTACGACTTCGCGAGGTACGGCGCGTCCGCCGAACGCAAGCGTCTGCTCGAGCGCTGGGACCGCGAGATCGGCAGCCAGCCTCGTTGACGCCGAGCGCCGTCCGCGCGGCGCGCGGGCGCGCCCCGCGTTCCGCCACGGGAGTCACGCCATGAGCCTCCGTCTGGTCCTCGCGCTGATCGCGCTCGCCTCGCCGCTCGTCGCCGCGCCGGCCCGCGCCCAGGGCTCGCTCAACCTCTACTGCAGCTCGCCCAACACCGCATGGTGCCAGGGGATGGCGGTGGGCTTCGAGAAGGCGACCGGCGTCAAGGTCGCGGTCGTGCAGAAGGCCACCGGCGAGATGCTCGCGCAGGTGAAGGCCGAGAAGGCCAATCCGAAGGGCGACGTCTGGTGGGCGGGGCCCGCCGATTCGTATCTCCAGGCGGCCGAGGAGGGGCTGCTCGAGACGCACCGGTCGCCCAACCTGCCGCAGCTCCACGACTGGGCGCGCCGCATCTCCGAAATCTCGAAGTACCAGGTGGCGGGCGTCTACGGCGGCATCCTCTCGCTCGGATACAACACGGAGCTGCAGGACAAGAGGAAGCTGCCGGTGCCGCGGTGCTGGAAGGATCTCCTCGACCCGAAGCTCAAGGGCGAGGTCATGCTCGGCAACCCGGGCACCTCCGGCACGGCGTACCTCATGCTCGCCACGCTGGTGCAGGTCATGGGCGAAGACGAGGGGTTCCAGTACATGAAGGCGCTGCACGCGAACGTCGCGTCGTACGCGCGCTCCGGGATCGGCCCGATGACGGCGGTGAAACGCGGCGAGATCTACGTCGGCAGCTCGGTGCTGCACGGCGTGATCAACGAGATCGTCGCCGGTTTCCCGGTGAAGCCCGTCCTGCCCTGCGAGGGGGTGGGCTACGAGGTCGGCTCGATGGCGATCCTCAAGGGCGCGCGCAACCTCGACAACGCGCGGAAGTTCGCGGACTGGGCGCTCACCGTCGACGCGCAGAAGATCGGCCTCGACGTCAAGGAATACGCGATTCCGACCAACAAGGGCGTGCCGCTGCCTCCGCAGGTCCCGAACCTGGCGGACGTGAAGGTAATCGACTACGACTTCGCGAAGTACGGCTCGAGCGACGTGCGCAAACGGCTGCTCGACCGCTGGGAACGCGACGTCAACGCCGTGGTGAAGTAGCGCGGGCTTCGCACGGGCATGACGGGCTCGCGCCGCGCCGCCGTCCTGTGGCTCGCCGTCGGCGCCGCCGGCTTCGCGCTGGTGCCATGGTACGCACTGCAGGACACCGTCTGGTGGCCGACGTGGGTGGCGCACATCGCGGCCAGGGACAACGCACCGGCGTGGCTGCAGGCCTGGTCGTACGGCCGCGCGTGGCTGTGGCCCGTCGGAGCGCTCCTCGCGGCGGGCGCGTGGACCGCGGGTCGCCCGCCCTCGCGGGCGCGCGCCGGCGCGCTGCTCGCGCTCGGTGCATCGGGCTTCGCGTACACGCTCGGCCAGGGCTTCGTGATCGGACCGCAGGGCTGGTACTTCGACGCGCTCAAGGCGGTCCTGCCGCCGCTCGCCACGGGCCAGTACGGGATGGGCCTCGGCGCCACGCTCGTCCTCGCGTCGTTCGCGATGCTGTTCGGGCTCGGCCTGGCCGGCCGCGGCTACTTCAAAGGCGACGGGTTCGTCGCCGGGAGCGCGGTCGCCGTCGCCGCGCTGGTCGCTCTGTTCACGTTCTTCCCGGTCTTCCGCATCCTGATCTCGGCCGCGCAGGACGCGAACGAGTCGCTGTCGCTGGCGGCTTTCGGTCACCGCCTCTTCACCGAAAAGGTCTGGGGCGTCGGCTGCGTCACCGGCACGACGCGCTGCGGCGTCGCGTGGAACACGCTGCTCCTCGCGTTCTCGTGCGCGATCGCCTGCACGGCGCTCGGACTCGCGTTCGCGCTGATCTGGCACCGCACGCAGTTCCGCTTCAAGCGCGCGCTCAGGATGCTGTCGGTCCTGCCGATCATCACACCGCCGTTCGTCATCGGCCTCGGCCTCATCCTCATCTTCGGCCGCTCGGGCCTCATCAACCAGCTGCTCGAGCACCTGTTCGGGCTGGAGCTCGGCCGCTGGATCTACGGGATGCAGGGCGTGCTCCTCGCGCAGGTCTTCGCGTTCACCCCCATCGCGTTCCTCGTGCTGGTCGGCGTCGTCGAGGGCGTCTCGCCCAGCATGGAGGAGGCCGCGCAGACGCTGCGCGCCGACCGCTGGCGCGTGTTCGTCGACGTGTCGCTGCCGCTCATGCGCCCGGGGCTCGCGAACGCGTTCCTGATCAGCTTCATCGAGTCGATCGCCGACTTCGGCAACCCGATCCTGCTCGGCGGCAACTTCGGCGTGCTGTCGACCGAGGTGTTCTTCTCGGTCGTCGGCGCGCAGCTCGACCAGGGGCGCGCGGCGACGCTCGGCATCCTGCTGCTCGCCTTCGCGCTGGCGGCCTTCCTCGCGCAGCGGTGGCTGCTCGGGCGCAAGGTTTACACGTCGGTGGCAGGCAAGGGCGACGCCGGCCTGCCGACGCAGCTTCCCGACGGCGTGCGGCGGCTCTGCTACGGCGTCGCGCTCCCGTGGGCGGCGCTGACGGCCGTCATCTACGCGATGGCGCTCGTCGGCGGCTTCGTCGAGACGTGGGGCCGCGACTACACGCCCACGCTCAAGCACTACGCCAAGGCGTTCGCCGTCGAGTGGACGAGCCATGGCATCCTCTGGGCGGGCGCCGCGTGGAACTCGTTCTGGACGACGATCGAGCTCTCCGCCATCGCCGCGCCGCTCACGGCCGCGCTCGGGATCCTCTCCGCGTACCTGCTCACGCGGCAGAAGTTCGTCGGCCAGGCGGCATTCGAGTTCGGCACGATGCTCTCGTTCGCGATCCCGGGCACCGTCATCGGCGTGTCCTACATCCTCGCCTTCAACATCCCCCCGATCGAGGTGACCGGCACCGGGATCATCCTCATTCTGTGCTTCATCTTCCGCAACATGCCGGTCGGCGTGCGCGCCGGAATCGCGGCGATGAGCCAGATCGACAGGAGCCTCGACGAGGCGTCGGTGACGCTCGGCGCGCGCGGCTTCACCACACTCTCGCGAGTGATCCTGCCGCTGCTCAAGCCCGCGATCGTCGCCGCGCTCGTCTACAGCTTCGTGCGCGCCGTCACGACCGTCTCCGCCGTCATCTTCCTCGTCTCGGCCGAGCACGAGATGGCGACCAC
>DASQBO010000488.1:0-3286 GCA_035635175.1 Casimicrobiaceae bacterium
GTACGTGGACTTCTGGGCGTCGTGGTGCGGGCCGTGCCGGCGCTCGTTCCCGTGGATGAACGAGATGCACGCGAAGTACGGGCCGAACGGGCTCACGGTCATCGGCGTCAACGTCGACAAGCGGCGGCCGGACGCCGAGCGTTTCCTGCAGCAGACGCCGGCCGCATTCACGATCGTGTACGACTCCGCCGGCAAGACGCCCGAGGCGTACGCGGTCAAGGGCATGCCGAGCTCCTACCTGATCGACAGCGCCGGCAAGGTCGTCGCGGTCGAGAGCGGGTTTCGCGACGAGCAGAAGGGCGAGCTCGAGGCGCGGATCCGCTCGCTGCTCGCGCTGCACTGACCGGTTCGCCCCATTGCGGAGATTCCGATGCGCCGTCCGATCGCTCTCCTCGTCACGCTCGCCGTAGGTGCCGTTGCGGGGTGCGCAACGGTCGCGCCGCCGAAGCCGTGGGAACGCGGCGACCTTGCGAAGCCGTCGATGCAGATCGACCCGGACCGACTGCAGACGAAGCTCGATCAGCACATCTACGCGAGCAAGGAGGCTGCGACCGGCGGCTACGGCGTCGGCGGGGGCGGTTGTGGCTGCAACTGACGCTGCGGGCGCGCCGCGGCCGCAGGGTCCCGGCGCGAGCGCGCTCGTCGCTGCCGCGCTGGCGCTGCCGGGCATCCTTCCCGCGGCCGCGCTGGCGCAGGCGGTTGCCGATCACGGGGTCCTCGAGCTCAAGTACCTCGATTACCGCGACTGGCAGCCCGGCGCGAGCCGAATGACGGTCAGGAGCCCGTCGCTCTACGCGCTCGTTCCGATCGACGACACGACCGAAGTGGAGGGCTCGCTCGTCTACGACGCGATGTCGGGCGCGTCGCCGCTCTATTTCAACACGCTGTCGGGCGCCTCGGGATTGGGCGTCACCGATTACCGGACCGCCGGCGACGCGAAAGTCACGAAATACTTCGGCGACTGGGCGCTCGGCGCCGCCGGCGTCGTGTCCTCCGAGCGCGACTACCTCTCGCGCGGCGGCTCGGTCGACCTCCGGATCTTCTCGGCCGACCGCAACCGGACGTACGCCCTGTCGATCGCCGGCGCGAACGACTGGATCCGCCCGACGCACCCCGAGATCGCGCCCGCGCCGCGCAACACGCTCGAGTACCTCGCCGGGATCACGCAGGCGCTCTCGCCCACGCAGGTCGTCCAGTCCAACGTCACGTACTCCTACGGCCACGGCTACTTCAACGATCCGTACAAGCTGCTCGACCGGCGTCCCGGCGAGCGGCGCATCCTCGCCTGGCTCACCCGCTACAACCAGTACTTCGCCGAGCGGGATGGCACGCTGCGGCTCTCGTACCGCTACCTGCACGACTCGTTCGGCAGCCACTCGGACACCATCACCGCCGCGTGGGTGCAGCCGCTCGTGCGCGAGTGGACCGTCATGCCCGAGGTCCGCTATTACACGCAGAGCAGCGCGTGGTTCTATCACGATCCGCCCGCCGGCTCGGGCTTCGTGGCCGGACAGCCGTACTCGATGGACACGCGACTCTCCGCGTTCGGCGCGTTCACGCTCGGCCTCGACGTCGCGAAGGCGCTGGGCGACGGCTGGAGTGCCGACCTGCGAGTCGACGTCTACCGCCAGCAGTCGAACTGGCGCATCGGCGGCGGCAGCCCCGGGATCCTTCCGTTCTCCGCGCGCTGGATCGTCGTAGGACTCACGAGGACGTTCTAACCGGGCAACGCTCGCGCGTATGCTCTCGCGCGATGGCGCTCGCCCGCTTCCCGTTCCGTGCGATGGCCTCGGACAACGAGCTGCAGCTCGATGCCCGGGATCCCTCGCGCGCGCGCCGCGCCGCCGATGCCGCGATCGCCGACGTCGCGCGGATCGAGGCGAAGTACTCGCGCTATCGCGACGACAGCGTCGTGTCGCGGATCAACCGGGCCGCCGGCGAGTCCGCGGTCGCGATCGACGCGGAAACCGCCGCGCTCGTCGCCTATGCGGACCGCTGCTTCCGGCTGAGCGGCGGACTCTTCGACGCGACCTCGGGCGCGCTGCGCCGGGCATGGGATTTCCGGCGCACGCCGCCGCGGCTTCCGGAGGCGGACGCGCTTGCCGCGGCGACGGCGCTCGTCGGCTGGGACGACGTCGACTGGAGCGAGCGCTCGATCCGCCTGCCGCGCAAGGGCATGGAGATCGACTTCGGCGGGATCGGCAAGGAGTACGCGGCGGACCGCGTCGCGACGATCTGCGTCGAGCATGGCGTCGCGCACGGGCTCGCAAACCTGGGCGGCGACGTGCGCGCGATCGGGGCGCAGGCCGACGGCAAGCCGTGGCGGGTGGGCGTCAGGCACCCGCGCGAGGAAGGCAAGGCGATCGCCTACGTGGATCTCGCCGACGGCGCGATCGCGACGAGCGGCGACTACGAGCGGTATTTCGACCTCGACGGGCGCCGCTACTGCCACGTCCTCGATCCGCGCACCGGGATGCCGGTCGCGCACTGGCAATCGGTCAGCGTCGTCGCGCCGCTCGCGATCGTGGCGGGAAGCTGCGCGACGATCGCGATGCTGATGCAGGCGGCGGGCGAGGGCTTCCTCGCCGCGCAGGGGTTGAGCTACGTCGCCGTCGCGGCCGACGGCACGCTGCGGCGCCCGGGGGCGGCGCGTCGATAAGGTTGTCGCTCCCGCGCAGGTGGGAGCCCGGTGTCGTCAGGGAGTCGCGGATTCACCGGGTCCCGCAGGACATCAGGGGGCGACACGTTGATGAACGCCCGAGATGAAGTAACGGCCATAGGTTATTCCATCGTCATGAAGGCTGGCAAGGACCGCGCGGAGGAATAGCAGGCGCGTAGGCAAACGGGCCGCGACCGGCTAGACTTCGGGACAGCGCCGATTTGAGCCAGCTTGCGGGCGCGAGCGGATCCCGGACGCGCGGGATGTACGCGACAAATACGGCTAAAGCGGAGCGGCACCCGGAAGTCCCGCACCCGATTAGCGAAGCTGGTCGGGCTTTTGTTTTCGGACTTCGCGCCACTACGCCGCCGCCCATGCCCTCGTTCGCCGCCACCACCGGAGGCACGCGCGCGCCCGCCAGATCGGGTCCCGCGGTGGGCGCCTCGGTCGGCGCCGTCGTCGCCGAGCGCGCGCGCTTCGACGACCCGCTCCTGCTCGCCTGCGGGGCGACGCTGCCGTCGTTCGAGCTCGCCTACGAGACCTACGGCACGCTCAACGCGGAGCGCACGAACGCCGTTCTGATCTGCCACGCGTTGAACGCGTCGCATCACGTCGCCGGCTGGTACG
>DASQBO010000489.1:0-8464 GCA_035635175.1 Casimicrobiaceae bacterium
GAGGCGGACGGCCTTCCCGGCGTCGTCGCCGACGCGTACGGCGAGACCGTGGTGCTGCAGCTCACCTCGGCCGGCGGCGAGCGCTGGCGCGACGCGATCGCCGACGCGCTCGCCGCGGAAGCGGGCGCGGCGTGCGTCTACGAGCGCTCGGACGCCGACGTGCGCGCGCTCGAGGGCCTGCCGTCGCGCACGGGCCTTCTGCGCGGGACGCTCCCCGCCGCGGCGCTGTTCGTCGAAGACGGGCTCCGCTACCGCGCCGACGTCGTGGCCGGGCAGAAGACGGGCTTCTACCTCGACCAGCGCGCGAGCCGCGCGACCGTGCGCTCGCTCGCGGCGGAGCGCGACGTGCTGAACGTCTTCTGCTACTCGGGCGGCTTCACGCTCGCGGCACTCGCTGGGGGCGCGCGCCGCGTCGTCTCGATCGACAGCTCGGACGACGCGCTCGCGCTCGCCCGCGAGAATCTCGCGCGCAATCCGGCGCTGCCCGCCGACCGCTGCGAGTGGATCGAGGCCGACGCCTTCGCCGAACTGCGCAAGCTGCGCGACCGGGCGGCGTCGTTCGACCTGATCGTCCTCGACCCGCCGAAGTTCGCGCCGACCGCGGCTCACGCCGAGCGCGCGGCGCGCGCCTACAAGGACGTGAACCTGCTCGCGCTCAAGCTTCTGCGGCCGGGCGGGCTGCTCGCGACGTTCTCGTGCTCCGGGGGGATCGATGCGTCGCTATTCCGCAAGATCGTCGCCGGCGCAGCGCTCGATGCGGGCGCCGACGCCGCGGTGATCGGTCGCTTCGGCGCCTTCGCCGACCATCCGGTCGGGCTCGCCTTTCCCGAGGGCGAATACCTGAAGGGACTCCTGATCCGCAGGAGCACGTAGCCGGGGTCAACTCTCCGTCGTCTCGAGGTCCCCTGCATCGAGCGACCCCACGTTCTGCTCGAGCCACGCGCACCAGGCCGCCCGGGTCATCGGCGCCACGGCGCGCTCGACGTGCTCCCAGCGCACGCGCCACCTTCCGTCGTCGAGCGCGGAAACGCTCACGCGCGGCAGCGCGCCGAGCCCGAACTGCTCGATGCGCTCGTCGACGACCGCCACCGCCTCGCCGGGCGTCAGCGGCGCGTCTTCCTGGATGCGATCCGCCATCGCAAGGACCTCCCACGGCTTCGACCACGCACGGCCCGTGCCCGGTTTCCGGTCGCCGCCAAAAACAAGGCCCCAGCCGGTCGCCCGGTGGGGCCTTGTCAGTCGCGGCCGGATGGACAGGAGGTCACCCGGCCGTTATCGGCTGATCGTCGCGGGTCATCCCTTCAGGCACGTGCTCATGAACTTCTTGCGCTCGTCGCCCTTCATGTCGCCGGCCTTCTTGTTGCATTCCGTCATCTTCTGCTGCTGCGTCATCTTCGCGGGCGCCGCTTCCTTGCCGGACAGGCAGGAACTCATGAACTGTTTGCGTTCGTCGCCTTTCTTGCCCTCGGCCTTGACGTTGCACTCCTTCATTCGCTCCTGCTGCGGGTTGGCGGCGGGAGCGGCGGCGGGAGCGGCCGCCTTGGTGGCGGGGGCCGGCGCGGGCGCCTGCGCGATCGCCAGCGGCGCCGCGAGCGCGAACGCTCCGGCGAGGGCCAGGGTGAGGATGGGTTTCATCGGGTCTCCTAAAGGTGGATCGAGCGGGTTCGATCGGTGTTGAATGGCACCTTACGGGCCTCTCGCGGGCCTTTCGGGCGGGAGACCGCCAACCCTTGCTTCCGGGTCTACGGCAGGCTTCGGGGGCAGTCTACGGCATCGTCAACGCGCGAAGCAACGATTTCGCCGACACCCGAAGGGGGCCTGTCTCATATTGGGCTGATGCAATGCAACATGGCCCGTGGCACAATGGTCGGCCTGCCTGCCGCGTTGTCATAACTTGTTGTTTTTGCTGTATTTGCGCTTCGGAGTCTCGCCGTGCCCACATCGACCGCCCACCGCAACCGCGCCGCCGCCGCCGGCCATTCGGCGACCCGGCTGCCGATCGACGACACCCGAATCCGGGAGATCATGGAGCTCGCTCCGCCCGCGCACCTGCTCCGCGAATTTCCGGCGACCGAGCGTGCAGCGGCGACGACGTGGGAGACCCGGCAGGCGATCCATCGCGTGCTCCACGGCGCCGACGACCGCCTGCTCGTCGTGGTCGGCCCGTGCTCGATCCACGACTACGACGCCGCGATCGATTACGCGACGCGCCTCTCCGCCGTGCGGCGCGAGCTCGCCGCCGACCTCATCGTCGTGATGCGCGTGTATTTCGAGAAGCCGCGCTCTACGGTCGGCTGGAAGGGCCTCATCAACGATCCGCATCTCGACGACAGCTACCGGATCAACGAGGGGCTGCGGCTCGCGCGCCGCATCCTGGTCGAGGTGAACGAGCTCGAGCTACCCGCCGGCACCGAGTATCTCGACATGATCACGCCGCAGTACATCGCGGATCTCATCAGCTGGGGCGCGATCGGCGCGCGGACCACGGAAAGCCAGGTCCACCGCGAGCTCGCGTCGGGGCTGTCGTGCCCGGTCGGCTTCAAGAACGGGACCGACGGCGACGTCCGCATCGCCGTCGACGCGATCAAGGCCGCGTCGGCCCCGCATCACTTCCTGTCGGTCACGAAGGGCGGCCACTCGGCGATCGTGCACACCGCAGGCAACGAGGACTGCCACATCATCCTGCGCGGGGGCACCGAGCCCAACTTCGAGGCGGCGAGCGTCGAGGCGACGTGCCGGCAGCTCGCGGGAGCGGGCCTCGCCGCGCGCCTCATGATCGACTGCTCGCACGCGAACAGCCGCAAGGAGCACGAGCGGCAGATCGACGTCGCGCACGACGTCGCGGGGCAGATCGCGGGCGGCGAGGAGCGGATCGTCGGCGTCATGCTCGAAAGCCACCTGAACCCGGGTCGGCAGGATCTCGTCCCGGGGAGGGAGCTCCTTTACGGGGTGTCGATCACCGACGCGTGCATCGGCTGGGACGCGACCGTCGAGGTGCTGGCCTCGCTCGCGCAAGCCGTGCGCGAGCGCCGCGTGCGGATATCGGAAGCCGCCTGACGCGGCGAGACTCCCCGAGCCGCCGTGGCCGCCGAAGTCGAGCTCAAGCTCACCCTCGATCGGAGGGTGGCGTCGCGCGCCGCGGAGCTCGTCGGCCATCCCGCCGTCGCGGCGGTGAGGCGCGGTCGCGTGCGCACCGCGCGCGTCGCCAGCACGTACTATGACACCGCGGACTTCGCGCTCGAGCAGGCGCGCGTCGCGCTGCGGCTGCGGCGCGACGGCGCGCGCGTCGTGCAGACGGTGAAGGGACCGCCGCTCGACGCCGCCGCGGGCGCACTGCACGCGCACGACGAGCACGAATGGCGGCTCGCGCGGGCGCGACTCGATCCCGCCAGGCTCTCGGCAACGCCGTGGCACAAGCTCTTCGCGCGCGCGCAGCGGCACGGCGGGTTCGCGCCCGTGTTCGCGACCGACGTGGTCCGGCACTCGGTGCCGCTCGCGTTCCCCGACGGTTCCACGGCGACGCTCGCGATCGACGTAGGCTCGATCCGCGCGCAGCCGCCGTCGAGGCGGCGGCTGCCGCTTGCCGAGATCGAGATCGAGGTCGGCCAGGGCACCGCCGCGACCGCCTACGACCTCGCGCTCGCGCTCGTCGACGACTGGCCGCTGACGGTCGCGACGTCGAGCAAGGCGGCGCGCGGCTACGCGCTCGTGCATGGCACGCCCGACGGCGCCGCCGCGCCCGTGCACGCAGCGCCGGTCTCGTTCGTCGACGACGGGCCCGCCGAGGAGGCGCTGCGCGCGATCGCACGCGAGTGCGTGCGGCAGATCGCCGCCAATGCCGACGGCCTCCTGGCCGACGACGACACCGAGTGGGTTCACCAGATGCGGATCGGAACCCGGCGACTGCGCTCCTGCCTCTCGCTCGTCGCGACGATTGCGGGCCGCGCGCGCGTCGCGCCGCTCGCGGACGAAGTGCGCTGGCTCGCGGCGAGCCTCGGCACCGCGCGCGACTGGGACGTCCTCGTCGTCGAGACGATGCCGCCCCTCGCAGCGGCCCTGGCGCACGGGCCCGCCGCGGCGCCCGGCTTGCAGCGGCTCGGTCGCGCGGTACGTGCGCGACAGCAGGCGGCACGCGCCGCCGCACGGCAGGCGGTCCGCTCGCGACGGTTCCAGCGGCTCCTTCTCGCGACCGGTGCGCTGTGCGCGCGCCCGGTACCCGCTCGCGCCGGCAGCGAAAGCGAGACCGCCCGAGCGTTCGCGGAGCGGCTGCTCGCGCGCCGGCACGCGAGGCTCCTCGAGCGCGGCGCCGTCCTCGCGCACGCGACGCCGGAAGAGCGCCACGCCGTGCGGGTCGCGGCCAAAAAGCTTCGCTACGTAGCCGAGTTCTTCGCCCCGCCGCGCGCCGGCAAGCGCTACCGCCGGTACGTGAAGGCGCTGACACGATTGCAGGACGCGCTCGGGCACTGGCACGACGCGGTGAGCGCGGCGCGCCTCGCGGCGCTGCTCGCGAGCCGGGCCGACGACGCGACCGTCGGCGCCGTCGGCGGGTGGGTGGCCGCGCAGGTCGTTGCGCTCGAGCCCGAGATCGACGACGCGTGGCAGCGCTTCGTCGCCGTCGAATGCTTCTGGACGCGGTGACGGCCGGCGCGCCGCCGTCGGGGCTCCCTTCGTATCGCGCGCCGGCCTGGCTCGCGGGCGCGCACGCGCAGACGATCTGGCCCGCGTTCCTGCCGCTGCGCGAAATCCCCTCGCGGCGCGAGCGCGTCATGACCGCCGACGGGGACTTCTGGGACTTCGACTGGTTCGACGGCCCGCGGCGCGACCCCGGAAGCCCGCTCGTCGTGCTGTTCCACGGCCTCGAGGGCAGCTCGCGCTCGCATTACGCGCGGGCGTTGATGGGGCTGCTCGCCGAGATCGGTTGGCGCGGCGTCATCCCGCACTTCCGCGGGTGCGGCGGCGAGCCCAACCTGCGCCCGCGCGCGTACCACTCGGGCGACCACGAGGAGATCGGCGCGATGCTCGCGGCGATCCGCGAGCGCGTGGGCGCCGACGCGACGATCCACGCCGCCGGCATCTCGCTCGGCGGCAGCGCGCTCCTCAACTGGCTCGGGCGCGCGGGTCCCGGCGCGCGCGACGTGCTCGCGTCCGCCGCCGCGGTGTCGACGCCGCTCGACCTGACCGCCGCCGGCCTCTCCATCGACCGCGGCCTCAACCACGTCTACGCGTGGCACTTCCTCGCGACGCTGCGGCCGAAGAGCCGCGCGATCGCGCGGCGCTTCCCGGGGCTGCTCGACGAGGCGCGGCTGCGCCGCGCATTCTCGATGTACGCTTTCGACAACGCGGTGACGGCCCCGCTCCACGGCTTCGCGGACACGCTCGACTACTGGCGCCGCGCCTCCAGCAAGCCGTGGCTCGACCGCGTTGAGCTGCCCACGCTCGTCCTCAACGCGAAGAACGATCCGTTCGTGCCGCGCGCGTCGCTGCCCGGCCCCGACGAGGTCAGCCCGGCCGTGCGGCTCGAGCAGCCGGAGGAAGGAGGCCATTGCGGCTTCATGGTCGGCCCCTTCCCGGGTCGGCTCACGTGGCTGCCGCAGCGGCTGCTCCAGTTTTTCCGCGCCGGGTGTTAGCCTTGTGCGCTCGCCCCCGCCTCCCGTGATGACGACCCCCACCCTCCCGCCCGAGATATTCAAGGCGTACGACATCCGCGGCGTCGTCGACCGGACGCTCACGCCCGGCGTCGTCCGCGCCGTGGGCCAGGCGCTCGGCTCGCTCGCGCGCGAGCGCGGGCGCGACACGATCGTCGTCGGCCGCGACGGCCGCCTCTCCGGTCCGTCGCTCGCGACGGCGCTCGCCGAGGGGATCCGCGCGTCGGGGACGGACGTGATCGACGTCGGGATGGTCGCGACGCCGATCTGCTACTTCGCCGCGCAGCACCTGGGCACGCAATGCTGCGTCATGGTGACGGGCAGCCACAACCCGCCCGACTACAACGGGCTCAAGATGGTCGTCGCCGGCGAAACGCTGTCGGGGCCGGACATCCAGGCACTCCGCGCGCGGATCGAGTCCGGCGCGCTCGCGAGCGGCGCGGGAACGTACCGGACGCACGACATCGCGCCCGCCTACCTCGATCGGATCACCGGCGACGTGAAGCTCGCGCGCAGGCTCAGGATCGCGGTCGACTGCGGCAGCGGGATCCCGGGCGCGTTCGCGCCCACGTTGTTCCGCCGCCTGGGGTGCGACGTGACGGAGATGTACTGCGAGGTCGACGGCACGTTTCCGCACCATCACCCGGATCCGTCGAAACCCGAGAACCTGTCCGATCTCGTCGCGCGCGTGAAGGCGGACGAGCTCGAGCTCGGCCTCGCCTTCGACGGCGACGGCGACCGGCTCGGCGTCGTGACGAAGGACGGGCACATCATCTACCCGGATCGGCAGCTGATGCTGTTCGCAGCGGACGTCCTCTCGCGGGAGCCCGGGGCGACGGTGATCTACGACGTCAAGTCGACGCGCAACCTGAAGCCGTGGATCGCGCGGCACGGCGGCAAGCCGCTGCTGTGGAAGACCGGACACTCGCTGATCAAGGGGAAGATGAAGGAGGTCGGCGCCGCGCTCGCGGGCGAGATGAGCGGTCACACGTTCTTCCGCGAGCGCTGGTACGGCTTCGACGACGGGCTCTACGCCGGCGCGCGCCTCCTCGAGATCCTGTCGCGTTACGACAACCCTTCCGCGGTGCTCGACGCGCTGCCCGACGCGGTGTCCACACCCGAGATCACCGTCGCCTGCGCCGAGGGCGAGCACCACGCGCTCGTCGCGAAGCTCGCGGCCGAGGCGAAGTTTCCCGGCGCGACCGACGTCGTGCGGATCGACGGCCTCCGCGTCGAGTATCCGGACGGCTTCGGCCTCGCGCGCGGCTCGAACACGACGCCGTCGATCGTGCTGCGCTTCGAGGCCGACGACGCGGTCGCGCTCGAGCGCATCAAGGGCGAGTTCCGTCGGGTGCTCGCGGCGGCGAAGCCGGGCATCGAGCTGCCGTTCTGACGGCCGCCGGACGATGGTGACGCTTCGCGACGTCGAGGCCGCGCGCGCGAGGATCGCCGACGGCGTCTACCTGTCGCCGTGCGTGCCGTCGATTCCGCTCTCGCAGCTCACCGGCGCCCACGTCTACTGCAAGCTCGACTACCTGCAGCGGACCGGCAGCTTCAAGGAGCGCGGCGCGCGCAACGCGCTCCTGCTCCTATCGCCCGAGCAGCGCAGGCGCGGCGTGATCGCCGCGTCCGCCGGCAACCACGCGCAGGGCATCGCGTACCACGGGCGCCTCCTCGGGATCCCCGTCACCGTCGTGATGCCGAAGTTCGCGGCA
This sequence comes from Casimicrobiaceae bacterium, assembly GCA_035635175.1. Classification (GTDB taxonomy): domain Bacteria; phylum Pseudomonadota; class Gammaproteobacteria; order Burkholderiales; family Casimicrobiaceae; genus CAIWHR01. The sequence continues at coordinate 7,361 of DASQBO010000489.1, forward strand.
TTGGTCAAGGTCACGAACTGCCGCCACTTCGGCGCGACCGTCGTGCTGCAGGGCGCGGATCTGTCGGAGGCGCGGGCGCACGCCGAGACGCTCGCCGCGCGCGACGGGCTCACGTTCATTCATCCGTTCGACGACGCCAGCGTGATCGCGGGCCAGGGAACGATCGCGCTCGAGATCCTCGAGCAGGCCCCCGACGCCGAAGCGATCGTCGTGCCGGTCGGCGGCGGCGGTCTCATCGCCGGCATCGGCACCGTCGTCAAGGCGAAGGCGCCGCGAATCGAGGTAGTCGGGGTCGAGCCGGAGGCGGCCGCGTGCCTCACGCGCGCCCTCGAGCTCGGCAGGCCGGACACCGTGAAGCTGGGCTCCACGCTCGCCGACGGCCTCGCCGTCGCGCGGCTCGGCGCGACGCCCTTCGAGATCGTCCGGCGGGTCGTCGATCGCGTGGTCACCGTCGACGAGGCGTCGATCGCGCTCGCGATCCTCCGGCTCGTTGAGCTCGAGAAGAGCGTCGTCGAGGGCGCGGGCGCGGCGCCGCTCGCCGCGTTCATCGGCGGCAGGCTCGACGCGCTCCGCGGCAGGCGCGTCGTCCTCGTGCTGGCGGGCGGCAACATCGACTCGACGATGCTGGGCCGGGTGATCGAGGTCGGGCTCGTCGCCGACGGACGGCTCGCGCGCTTCACCGTCACGATCAGCGACCGTCCCGGCGGGCTCGCGCGGCTCGCCGAGCTCATCGCGGCGACCGGCGCGTCGATCCGCGAGATCGTGCACGACCGCGCGTTTTCGGGTCCGGACCTCTCGGCCGTGCGCGTCGTCTGCGACGTGGAGACGACCGGCCACGACCACGTGCGCCAGCTGCACGACGCGCTGACGGCGGCCGGGCTCGCGATCTCCGACTGAGCGGCTACGTCGGGACGCGCCGGCGGCTCATCCACTGGAGCGTCGCGACCGTCGCCACGCCGACGAGGCCGAACGCGTCCGCGGAGGGCGCTGGATAGACGAGCAGCAGGCCGCTCGCGACCAGCACGATGCGCTCGAACTGGCTGCACGCGCGGAAGAGCCACTTCTGCGTGCCCGCCGCGAGCGCGGCGATGCCAAGGCACGCGG
>DASQBO010000490.1:0-2418 GCA_035635175.1 Casimicrobiaceae bacterium
GCTCCGGGGTGGATCCATGCGGCGCGCCATCGGGGTGTCGCTCGGGCCACGGCTAGCCGACTCACCTAAGGAGACATGCATGAACAGACTATTGATGGCGGCGGTCGCCGGCGCGTTTGCCGTGACCGCGGCGGCGCAGGCGCCCGCACCTGCTGCCGACACGAAGGCAAAGCAGGAAGCCGTCAAGGCAACGACCGAGGCGGCAACGAAGGCGGAAGGCGCCAAGGCAGCCGCGGGCTCCGCCGAGGCGGCGAAGACCAAAGGGCAGCCGAAGGCGCTGGCCGGCAAGGAAAGCAAGCAGCAGGCGGTCGGGTCCGTGACCAAGCAGACCGCAGGCACGGGTTACGGCGAGGCGGCGGCGGCGGCCTCGGCGAAGGCCGCGGAGGACAAGTCGGCGCGCAAGGAGAAGCCGAAGCCGCAACTGCAGAGCCCGGCGATGAAAGAGGCCGCGAAGCCCTGAGACACTGACGCGAGCGCAACGCTCGCACGGGCCGCTTCTCCGCGCGAAGAAGCTTCGCGCGGGCGAGCGGCCCGATCTTTTCTGGGTGCGGCGCCGAGCTGCGGCGGGTTGCCGCACTTCGCCTCACGCTGTGCACCGACGGCGCCGCGCGGCTTGAGCGCGGTCAACGTTGCGCTGCGGCGTTGCGGGGAAAATGGAATGCATCGCGGCAGTCGCGCGATGTTTCCCGGGCTCATCGGTGAATCCGCTCCCGGCAAACGCGACGCGCGCGCGTTCCCCGTGCGCCGTGTTTCCGCCCTCCACGGCCGGCGACGTTCCGCCGGCCCGACCTTCCGGCCCCGAAGGGCGGTGCTGCTGCAACTCCTCGAATTCCCGTTCGCGCCGAAGGCGGCTGCGGCCGCCCTCGCATTTCGCTCCGGCGTCCAACACCGGAGGCTGTCCATGGCCATCTCGATAACACCCGATCTCGTTCCCGCACCCGCGCCGCAACAACCGCCTCGCGCGGCGACGGCGACGAAGCCGCCGCACGTCGCGTGGAAGGCGATCGCGCCCGTCGCCGTCACCCTCGCGATCGCGCTGCTGCCGCCGCCCGGCGGACTCGCGCCGCACGCGTGGTACTTCTTCGCGATCTTCGCGGGCGTCATCGTCGCACTGATGCTCGAGCCGCTGCCCGGCGCCGCCGTCGGCGTGCTGGGCGTCACGCTCGTGACGGTGCTCGCGCCCTACGTGCTCTACGGTCCCGCGGAGCTCGCGAAGCCCGGCTTCAACCCCGCCAACTCGGCACTCGGCTGGGCGCTGTCGGGCTTCGCGAACGGCACCGTATGGCTCATCTTCGCCGCTTTCATGTTCGCGCTCGGCTACGACCGGACCGGCCTCGGCAAGCGGATCTCGCTGGTCCTGGTGCGGGCAATGGGGCGGCGCACGCTGACGCTCGGCTACGCGATCGCGTTCGCCGACGTCGCGCTCGCGCCGTTCACGCCGTCGAACACCGCGCGCTCCGGCGGCACGATCTTCCCGGTGATCAAGAACCTGCCCTCGCTCTACCAGTCGCTGCCGAACGATCCGTCGGCGCGGCGGATGGGGGGTTACCTCATGTGGACGGCGATCGCCGCGACCTGCGTGACGAGCTCGATGTTCGTCACCGCGCTCGCCCCGAACCTGCTCGCGCTCGAGTTCGTGCGCAAGACCGCGAACGTCGACATCACGTGGACGCAGTGGCTCGTCGCGTACGCGCCGGTCGGCATCGCGCTCCTGCTGCTGACACCGCTGCTCGCGTACTGGCTCTATCCGCCGGCAGTGAAGGTCGGCGGCGAAGTGCCGGCGTGGGCCGCCAGGGAGCTCGCGGCGATGGGCCGCATCAGCCGCCGCGAGCTCGTGCTCGCCGGTCTCGTCGTCGTCGCGCTCGCGCTGTGGATCTTCGGCGACAAGTGGATCAACGCGACGACCGTCGCGCTGCTCGTCGTGTCGCTGATGCTCGTCACCCGCACCGTCACGTGGGACGACATGCTGTCCAACAAGCAGGCCTGGAACACGCTCGTCTGGTTCGCGACGCTGGTCGCGCTCGCTGATGGCCTGAATCGCGTCGGCTTCGTCAAGTGGTTCGCCGAGTCGATCGCCGCGCACATGGGCGGCGTCACCCCGATGACCGCGCTGGTCGTGCTGGTCGCCGTGTTCTTCTTCACGCACTACCTCTTCGCCAGCATCACCGCGCACGCGACGGCGCTCCTGCCCGTGATGCTCGCCGTGGGCACGACGATTCCCGGCATGGACATGCCGCTGCTCGCGACGTTGCTGGTGCTGACGCTCGGCCTCATGGGGATCCTCACCCCCTACGCGACCGGCCCGAGCCCGATCTACTACGGCAGCGGGTACATCCCGAGCCGCGATTACTGGCGCCTCGGCCTCGTCTTCGGTGTCGTCTACATCGCTGCGCTGATCGTCGTTGGCGTGCCATGGCT
>DASQBO010000491.1:0-7649 GCA_035635175.1 Casimicrobiaceae bacterium
GGGAGCCGGGAAATCGGTGGCATCAGGACGCTTGCAGCGGCGCGGCGGTCGCGGTAGCTTAATCGGCTCGCGCGATCGGGAGGATCTCCATGGCATCGAAGAGAGCGGGCGCGGCCGCCGCGAAGGCGCCGCGCAACACGACATTGCTGATCGCGACACGCAAGGGGCTGTGGTCGCTCGCGGCCGACGCGCCGCGCCGCGCCTGGAAGATCGCGGGGCCGCAGTTCCTCGGCAACATCGTGCACCATGCGATGCTCGACCCGCGCGACGGCAAGACGCTCCTCGCGGCCGCGCGCACGGGACACCTCGGGCCGACGATCTTCCGGTCAACGGATCGCGGCCGCACCTGGAAGGAAGCGGCGACGCCGCCTGCGTTCGAGGCGGGAAGCGGCCGCACTGTCGACCACACGTTCTGGCTTACGCCGGGCCATCCGAGCGAGCCGGGCGTCTGGTACGCAGGGACGTCGCCGCAGGGTCTTTTCCGGTCCGCCGACGGCGGCGTCACCTGGTCGGGCGTCGCGGGCTTCAACGCGCATCCGAACCGGAAGGCATGGTGCGGGGGCGACCAGGACGGCACGCCCGACGGACCGAAGCTCCACTCGATCAACATCGACCCGCGCGACGCAAGGCACATGTACATCGGCATGTCGAGCGGAGGGATCTTCGAGACGACCGACGGAGGCGGCGAGTGGAAGCCGCTGAACCGCGGCGTGCGCGCCGATTTCCTGCCGGATCCGAACGCCGAATACGGTCACGATCCGCATTGCGTTCGGCTGCACCCGCTCATGCCCGACCGCCTCTACCATCAGAACCACACCGGTATCTACCGGCTCGACCGGCCGGCGGACCGCTGGACCGACATCGGCGCGTCGATGCCGAAGTCAGTCGGCCCGATCGGCTTCCCGATGGTGCTGCACCCGCGCGACCCCGACACGATCTGGGTCTTCCCGATGGACGGGACGACCGTGTGGCCTCGCGTTTCACCGGGCGGCAAGCCGGCGGCGTACCGTTCCGTCAACGGCGGCAAGACCTGGCAACGCCAGGCGACCGGGCTGCCGAAGTCGCAGTCGTGGTGGACCGTGAAGCGGCAGGCCATGACTGCGGACTCGGCCGCGAGCGTGGGCGTTTACTTCGGCACGACGAGCGGCGAGGTCTGGGGCAGCCGCGACGAAGGCCGGACCTGGAAATGCCTCGCGCGGGGGCTGCCGCACATCTATGCGGTCGAGGCCTGCTGAGGGCTTCGCCGCCTCGCATGCAGGTCCGGATTCCCGGGTTGCTGCGCTCCTACACGAAGGGGGCGGAGATCGTCGGCATCGAGCCGCGGACGGCGTCGCCGACGCTCGCCGACGCGCTCGCCGAGCTCGACGCGCGATTCCCCGGGCTCCGCTTCCGGATCGTCGACGAGCAGGGCGCGATCCGGCCGCACATCAAGATCTTCATCGACGGCGAGCTCGCGCGTGACCTCGGGACCGTGGCCCGCCCCGAAGCCGAACTGATGATCGTCGGCGCGCTTTCCGGGGGGTGATCCGGCGCGCGCCGCCGCGGGCTGACCTAGATCATTGCATCGCACCATTTCATTGCGGAGCGGTGCGCCAAATCGCTATAATCGCAGGGTTTTGTTCCAGCGGGCGCGCGAAGACCCCGCGATCCCGTGACCCCTCCCCTGATCCCCCGTCCGTTGCGCACCGTCTTCGTCTGGCAGGCGGCGGCGACGTTCGCCATTGCGCTCGTCGCCGGCGCGTGGGCCGGCTGGGCGGGCGCGTGGTCGGCGGTGCTGGGGGGCGGGGTGAGCCTCGCGGCCGGCCTCGCCTTCGCGCTGATCCTCGGGCTTTCGTTGGGAGACGGCCGGCCGGCCGGCGTCGCGCGGCCGCTCGTCGCGATGCTGAAGGCCGAGGCGGGCAAGCTGGCCGTGATCGTCGCCGGGCTCGCGCTCGTGCTCAAGACCTACGGCGGCGTCGTGCATGCCGCGTTCTTCGCCGCGTTCGCGATCACCGTCATCGTGTTCGGCATGGCAATTCTGGTAAGGGAACCCGCGGAGCGGATCCATGGCTGAGGCTAGCGAGCTCACCCCGACCGGTTACATCCAGCATCACCTGACGTTCCTCACGAAGCCGCACGAAGGCACCGGCTTCTGGACGCTGAACGTGGACACCCTCGTCACGACCGTCGTGATCGGCGTGCTCGCCTTCGGGTTCCTCTGGCTCGTCACGCGCAAGGCGACGACCGGCGTGCCGGGGCGCAAGCAGGCGTTCGTCGAGCTCGCCGTCGGCTTCGTGAACAACCAGGTGAAGGACATCTACCACGGCGACAGCCCGCTGGTCGCGCCGATCGCGCTGACGACGTTCGTGCTCGTGCTGCTCCTGAACGCGATGGACTTCCTCCCGGTCGACTGGGTCGCGGGCGGCCTCCGCGCGATCGGGATGGAGGAATACCGCTTCGTGCCGACGGCCGACGTCAACACGACGTTCGCGCTGTCGCTGTCGGTGTTCGCGCTGATGATCTTCTACACGATCAAGGTGAAGGGCGTCGGCGGCTGGATCCACGAGCTCTTCTGCGCGCCGTTCGGCGGCAATCCGCTGCTGTGGCCGTTCAACCTGCTGTTCAACTGCGTCGAGTACGTCTCGAAGCCGCTCTCGCACAGCCTGCGGCTCTACGGGAACATGTACGCGGGGGAGATCATCTTCCTGCTGATCGCGCTGCTCGCCTCGAGCGTCGCGTCGATGGCGCTGCACTGGGCGGCGATCACCTTCGTGCTGTCGGCCGCCCTGAACCTCGCCTGGGCGATCTTCCACATCCTGATCGTCGCGCTGCAGGCGTACATCTTCATGATGCTGACCATCGTCTACATCGCGATGGCGCACGAGCAGCATTGACCTTCGTCACCTCACCCGTTCACCCCGCGAAGAAAGGAAAGACCATGGATCCCAAGATTCAAGTGCTGGCGATGATCCAGGCGTACACCGGCGTCGGCATCGGCCTCATGATCGGCCTCGGCGCGCTCGGTGCCTGCGTCGGCGTCGGCATCATGTGCTCGCGCTTCCTCGAGGGCGCCGCCCGCCAGCCGGAGCTCATGCCGCAGCTGCAGACGAAGGTGTTCCTGCTGCTCGGCCTGATCGACGCCTCGTTCATCATCGGCGTCGGCCTCGCGATGCTGTTCGCCTTCGGCAATCCGCTGCTGGCCGTCGTCCGCTAGCCGCCGCCGTCGCACCACGGGGGACCGCGATGAACATCAACCTCACGCTGATCATGCAGGCGATCGCGTTCGCCGCGTTCATCTGGTTCACGGCGAAGTTCGTCTGGCCGCCGCTGATGCGCGCCGTCGACGCCCGCCAGAAGGCGATCGCCGACGGCATCGCCGCGGGCGAGGAGGGGCGGCAGAGCCTCTCCAATGCGGAGAAGCGCATCGCCGACATGATGGTCGAGGCGAAGAGCCGGAGCTCCGAGATCATCACGCAGGGCGAGAAGCTCAAGAGCGAGACGATCGACGCGGCGAAGGCCGAGGCGAAGGCCGAGGCCGAGCGGATCCTCGCGGCCGCCAAGGCCGAGATCCAGCAGGAGATGGCGCGCGCGAAGGAAGCGCTGCGCGACCAGGTCGCCGACCTCGCGGTCGCCGGCGCGGCGAAGATCCTGAAGCGCGAGGTCGACGCGAAGGCGCATGCCGAGCTGCTCGCGTCGATCCGCCGCGAGCTCTAGACGAGGCGCGCGATGGCCGAACCGACCACGATCGCCCGGCCGTATGCGGAAGCGGCCTTCGACCTCGCGCGCGCGGACAACGCGCTGCCCGTCTGGTCGTCGATGCTGCGCTACGCGAGCGCCGTCGTCGCGGACCCCGCGATGGCGCGCGCGCTCGACAACCCGAAGCTGACCGCGGGCGACAAGGAGTCGCTGCTGCTCTCGGTCTGCGGCGACAAGCTCGACGCGACCGGACGGCGCTTCGTCCGGGTGCTGGTCGAGGCGGACCGCGTCGCGCTCCTCCCCTACATCGCGGCGCTGTTCGAGGAGCGGAAGAACGACGCGGAGGGCGTCGCGACGGCGCGGATCGACAGCGCGTTCCCGCTGACCGACGCGCAGGTCGCGGAGCTCAAGGCGGCACTCGAGAAGCGCTTCGGCAGGAAGATCGAGCCGACGGTCAGCGTCGACCCCGACCTCGTCGGCGGCGCGCGGATCACGGTCGGCGACACGGTGATCGACGCGTCCGTGCGCGCGCAGTTGCAGGCGATGGCGAACCAGTTGCGGTCGTAAATCACACGAGCGGGCCGGCCGCCGCGGGCGGCCGGCCGATGCGAGGACACCATGCAGTTGAACCCTTCCGAAATCAGCGAACTGATCAAGAGCAAGATCCAGAACCTCGACACCGGCGCGACGGTGCGCACCGAGGGGACGGTCGTCTCGATCTCCGACGGCATCTGCCGGATCCACGGCCTGTCGGACGTGATGGCGGGCGAGATGCTCGAGTTTCCGCAGAATACGTTCGGCCTCGCGTTGAACCTCGAGCGCGACTCCGTCGGCGCGGTGATCCTGGGCGAGTACGAGCACATCTCCGAAGGCGACACCGTCAAGTGCACGGGCAGGATCCTCTCGGTCCCGATCGGCCCCGAGCTGATCGGCCGCGTCGTCAACTCGCTCGGCCAGCCGATCGACGGCAAGGGCCCGGTCAACGCGAAGGAGTCCGACGTCATCGAGAAGGTCGCGCCGGGTGTGGTGTGGCGGAAATCGGTGTCGCAGCCGGTCCAGACCGGGCTCAAGGCGATCGACTCGATGGTGCCGATCGGCCGCGGGCAGCGCGAGCTCATCATCGGCGACCGGCAGACCGGCAAGACCGCGGTCGCGATCGACACGATCATCAATCAGAAGGGCAAGGACCTGATCTGCATCTACGTCGCGATCGGGCAGAAGGCGTCGTCGATCAAGAACGTGATCCGCAAGCTCGAGGAGCACGGCGCGATGGCGTACACGATCGTCGTCGCGGCGACGGCCTCCGAATCGGCGGCGATGCAGTACATCGCGCCGTACTCCGGCTGCACGATGGGAGAGTACTTCCGCGACCGCGGCCAGGACGCGCTCATCATCTACGACGACCTGACGAAGCAGGCGTGGGCGTACCGCCAGGTGTCGCTGCTGCTGCGCCGGCCGCCGGGACGCGAGGCCTATCCGGGCGACGTCTTCTACCTGCACTCGCGGCTCCTCGAGCGCGCGGCACGTTGCAGCGAGGAGTACGTCGAGAAGTTCACGCAGGGCAAGGTCAAGGGCAAGACCGGCTCGCTCACCGCGCTGCCGATCATCGAGACGCAGGCGGGCGACATCACCGCGTTCGTGCCGACCAACGTGATCTCGATCACCGACGGCCAGATCTTCCTCGAGACCGACCTCTTCAACGCCGGCATCCGGCCTGCCATCAACGCGGGGATCTCGGTGTCACGCGTGGGCGGCAACGCGCAGACCAAGATCATCAAGAAGCTGGGCGGCGGCGTCCGCCTCGCGCTCGCGCAATACCGCGAGCTCGCGGCGTTCGCGCAGTTCGCCTCCGACCTCGACGAGGCGACCCGCAAGCAGCTCGACCGCGGCCGCCTCGTCACCGAGCTCATGAAGCAGCCGCAGTACCAGCCGGTGCAGGTCAACGAGATGGCGGTGACGCTGTTCGCCGTGAACAAGGGCTACTACGACGACGTGCCGGTCGAGAAGGCGCTCGCGTTCGAGTCGGCGTTGCGCGCGTACCTGAAGAGCAAGTACGCGCCGCTGATGGAGAGCCTCGAGCGGCAGAAGGACCTCTCCGCCGACGACGAGAAGGCGCTCGCGTCGGCGATCGAGGACTTCAAGAAGAACGGCGCGTACTGACGGGCGACGGCAGACCGCAACCGGACAAGGCGATGGCAGGCTCCAAGGAAATCCGCAACAAGATCAAGAGCGTGCAGAGCACGCGCAAGATCACGAAGGCGATGGAGATGGTCGCGGCCTCGAAGATGAAGAAGGCCCAGGACCGGATGCGCGCGTCCCGCCCGTACGTGATCCGCGCGCTGCAGATCGCGATGCACATCGCGAAGGCCAACACCGAGTACAAGCACCCGTTCCTCGTGAAGCGGGAAGGGGTGAAGCACGTCGGCGCGATCGTCGTCACCACCGACAAGGGTCTCTGCGGCGGGCTCAACACGAACGTCCTGCGCCTCGTGCTGAACCAGCACAAGGAGTGGCGGGCGAGGGGCATCGACGTCGACTACTGCGCGATCGGCGCCAAGGGCTTCGCGTTCCTGCAGCGGCTCGGTGCGAACGTCGTCTCGCACGCGGTGCAGCTGGGCGACCGGCCGCACGTCGAGCGCCTGGTCGGGCCCGTGAAGGTCCTGGGAGACAAGTTCATCGGTGGCGAGCTCGACGAGGTCCACATCTACTTCACGACGTTCGTGAACACGATGCGCCAGGAGGCGCGCCACGGCCGGATGCTGCCGATCCCGGAGGAGTTCCGCACGCCGGGGGCGGGGCAGGAGGTCCGGAAGTCGGAAGTCGCCGAAGGCTCGTGGGACTACCTCTACGAGCCCGACGCGCGCATGCTGCTCGACGGCATGCTGCGGCGCTACGTCGAGGCGCTCGTCTTCCAGATGGTCAACGAGAACATGGCCTCCGAGCAGTCGGCGCGGATGGTCGCGATGCGCGCGGCGTCGGACAACGCCGGGAAGATCATCGGGGAGCTGCAGCTCATCTACAACAAGACGCGCCAGGCCGCCATCACCAAGGAGCTTGCCGAAATTGTCGGTGGCGCTGCCGCGGTATGAGCGACTTTCGCGACAATTCGGCGATCGCTGACCGTCAGGTTACGGGATCGCCAACCGTCGGCGGCGCGGCGGCGGTCCAGCCACGGAATTCAAGCCATCGAACCTTGAGGGTATCGCGATGAACCAGGGAACCATTGTCCAGTGCATCGGCGCGGTCGTCGACGTCGAGTTCGCGCGGAACGAAATGCCGCAGATCTACGACGCGCTCAAGATGGACGACATCGGGCTCACGCTCGAAGTCCAGCAGCAGCTGGGCGACGGGGTCGTGCGCACGATCGCGCTCGGCAGCTCCGACGGCTTGCGCCGCGGCATGAAGGTCGTCAACACGGGCGAGCCGATCACCGTGCCGGTGGGGGCGAAGACGCTCGGCCGGATCATGGACGTGCTGGGGCGGCCGATCGACGAGCGCGGGCCGGTCAACGCCGAGCGGCACGCGGGCATCCACCGCAAGGCACCGGCCTACGACGAGCTGTCGCCGTCCCAGGAACTGCTCGAGACCGGCATCAAGGTCATCGACCTGATCTGCCCGTTCGCCAAGGGCGGCAAGGTCGGCCTGTTCGGCGGCGCCGGCGTCGGCAAGACCGTCAACATGATGGAGCTGATCAACAACATCGCGAAGGCGCACTCGGGCCTGTCGGTGTTCGCCGGCGTCGGCGAGCGCACGCGCGAGGGCAACGACTTCTACCACGAGATGATCGAGTCGGGGGTCGTCAACAAGGACGACCTCGGCAAGTCGAAGGTGTCGATGGTCTACGGCCAGATGAACGAGCCGCCGGGCAACCGCCTGCGCGTGGCGCTGACGGGCCTGACGATGGCCGAGGCGTTCCGCGACGAGGGCCGCGACGTGCTGTTCTTCGTCGACAACATCTACCGCTACACGCTGGC
>DASQBO010000492.1:0-3566 GCA_035635175.1 Casimicrobiaceae bacterium
GGCGACTTGCGGGAAGCGGCGGGGACCGGATCGTGGCCGCCCGGATGATACGGGTGGCAGCGCGCGACCCGCTTGAGGGCGAGCCACGCGCCACGAAGGACGCCGTGGGTCGACACGGCTTCGTACGCGTACTCCGAGCAGCTCGGCGCGAACCGGCAGTGCGCGCCCAGGAGCGGGCGCAGCGTGTACTGGTAGACCCGGATCAGCGCGAGCAGCAGGATCTTCATGGCGCGCCGGGCCTATCGGCGAGCGTCGCGAGCAGCCGCGCGGCGTCGGCCGCGACGGCCCTGGTCTCCGAACGCGTGCAGGCGCGATGGAGCCGCAGGATCAGGTCGAAGCCGACGATCGACGGCCGCGCCGACCGCACCGCCTCGCGCAGGACCCTGCGCACGCGATTGCGGTCGACCGCGAGCGGAAGCACCTTCTTCGGGATCACGAATCCGACGCGCCCCGGCGAACGCTGCGCGGGCGCGGTGACGAGTTGCAGGTATTCGCCGTTGCGCCGCCGGCCGGCTCCGAACAGCGCATCGAAAGCGCCTGCGCCAGTCAGCCGGTACGGGCGCAGGCCGCGCGGCAGCCGGGCCGCGGTCAGGGCGTGAGGCGCGCGCGGCCCTTGGCGCGGCGCGCCGAGAGCACCTTGCGGCCGCCGATGGACTTCATGCGGGCGCGAAAACCGTGCGTCCGCTTGCGCTTGACGACCGAAGGTTGATACGTGCGTTTCATGGCGGCGGCCTGGTGAGTGAAAAAGCCTTATATTTAAACGCGTTAAGCATCCACTTGTCAACGGGAACGGCAGCGCCCCGGCCCTCCGCCCAGCTCCTCCTGTGGATAACTTTCGACCAGCGTGCTAGAGTCGATTTCGAAGGAGGGCGGCGCGGCGACCCGCGATCGACGCATCGTCGAGAGCGAACGCGACGTCCTCCGGACGACTCCGGGCACCCCCGGGGCACGCCGGGTTGCCACGACCCGGACATGTCGCCGCGCGAGCGGCTCCCGCCGACCGCGCATGAGCCCGTCCCCCATTTTCTGGCAGCGCTGCATCGCGGCGTTCCGCGAGGAACTCACACCTCAGCAATTCAACACGTGGATCCGCCCGCTGGCGATCGAGGGCGCGGACGAAGGATACCGGCTGCTCGCCCCGAACCGGTTCGTCCTGCAGTGGGTCAAGGAGCGCTTCGCCGGGCGGATCGGCGAACTCGCGGCCGCCGCCGAAGGGCACCCGGTGCCGATCACGCTCGCGGTGCGTGAGGCCCCCGCCGAGGCCCCGCCGGCACCCGAACTCGCGGCCCCCGCCGCGTTACCCCCGCCCGCCCCTGCGCGGACGCCCGCCGCCGCGGCACGCCGCCACGAGCAGACGAGCCTCAACCCCGCTTTCACCTTCGCGTCGTTCGTCGCGGGCAAGGCGAACCAGCTCGCCCGCGCCGCCGGCATGCAAGTCGCCGAGCATCCGACCTCGTACAACCCGCTCTTCGTCTACGGCGGCGTAGGGCTCGGCAAGACGCACCTGGTCCAGGCGATCGGCAACGACATCCTGGCGCGGAATCCGGGCGCGCGCATCCGCTACGCGCACGCCGAGACCTACGTGTCGGACGTCGTCCGCGCCTACCAGCACAAGGCCTTCGACGATTTCAAGCGCTACTACCGCTCGCTCGACCTGCTGCTCATCGACGACATCCAGTTCTTCGGCGGCAAGAGCCGGACACAGGAAGAGTTCTTCTACCTCTTCAACACGCTGATCGAGGCGCACAAGCAGGTCGTCATCACCTGCGACACCTACCCCAAGGAGATCTCGGGGCTCGAAGAGCGCCTGATCTCGCGCTTCGGATGGGGGCTCACGGTCGCGCTCGACCCCCCGGAACTCGAGATGCGCGTGGCGATTCTGCTGGCGAAGGCCGCGGCCAGCGGGCTCCGTGTCGACGAGCAGGTCGCCTTCTTCATCGCGAAGCACATCCGCTCGAACGTGCGCGAACTCGAAGGCGCGCTGAAGCGCGTCGCCGCCTACTCGAGCTTCCACGGCCAGGACATCACGCTGGCCGTCGCGAAGGAAGCGTTGCGCGATCTCCTCGCGGTCCAGAACCGCCAGATTTCGATCGAGAACATCCAGAGGACCGTCGCCGACTACTACAAGATCCGCATCTCCGACATGCACTCGAAGAAGCGCTCACGCGCCGTCGCGCGCCCGCGGCAGGTCGCGATGGCGCTCGCGAAGGAACTGACCCAACTCTCGCTCCCCGAGATCGGCAGCAATTTCGGCGGCCGGGACCATACGACGGTGCTCCACGCGTGCCGCCAGATCACGAAACTCCGCGAGTCCGTTCCCGAACTCAACCACGACGTCAATTTCCTGCTCCAGGTCCTGCGCAACTGACCTCCGAAAGGGTGGCGCCGACCGCGCCAAATCCGCCGGTCACGCGGGCCCCGGCGGGTTGGAAAATCCCTCGAATCCAGTCTATAATTTGTTGATTAACCGGCCGTCCGGCAAACCTGCCAAAAAGGCCACAATCGATCCACCGCGGCTCCGCCGGTTATCCACAAGGTTTGCGCAGTCGCAAGGCACTGTTCAATAAACATTTTCAGGACAAATCCCCGGATTCCGGCGGCCCCTTTTAGCTGTAGAACGGTTTAATCAATGCAACTCAAGCAAACCGCGCGTGATGCGCTGCTCAAACCGTTGCAGGCCGTCGCGGGCATCGTCGAACGCCGCCACACGCTGCCGATTCTTGCGAATGTGCTGCTCGAGCATCGCGACGGCCGCCTCTACGTGACGGCCACCGACCTCGAGATGCAGATCACCGCGCATTCGGAACTGCCGGGGCGCGAGGCCCAGGCCGTGACCGTGGCCGCGCGCAAGCTGCAGGACCTCCTGCGGGCGCTTCCCGACGATTCGACGCTCAACGTCGATACCGCGGGAAGCCGGATGACGGTGCGCGCCGGGCGCTCGCGCTTCAACCTGCAGACGCTCCCGGCCGCCGACTATCCGCGCATCGGGCAGGGACAGGACCAGGTGCAGGCGCTCTCGCTGCCGCAGAAGGACCTGCGCGGGCTCCTGAAGTCGGTCGAGTTCGCGATGGCGCAGCAGGACATCCGCTACTACCTCAACGGGATGCTGCTGGTCATCGACAAGGGAACGCTGCAGGCGGTCGCGACCGACGGCCACCGGTTGTCCTGGGCGAGTCTCGCGATCGGCGGCAGCTACGAGCGGCAGGAGGTGATCCTGCCGCGCAAGACCGTGCTCGAACTGGGCAAGCTCCTGGCCGACGTCGAGGACCCGGTGACGCTCGACATCCTGTCGAACCAGGTTCGCTTCCGCTTCGCGAACGTCGAGCTCACGAGCAAGGTCGTCGACGGCAAGTTTCCCGATTTCAACCGCGTGATCCCGACCGGTCATCCGAAGCACATCGAGCTCGCGCGGACGGAGCTCCTGGCCGCGCTGCAACGCGCGGCGATCCTGTCGAACGAGAAGTTCCGCGGCGTGCGGCTCGTGCTCGGACCGGATCAGCTCAAGATCATCTGCACGAACAGCGAGCAGGAGGAAGCCGAGGAGGAGCTCGAGGTCGCCTACAAGG
>DASQBO010000493.1:0-7384 GCA_035635175.1 Casimicrobiaceae bacterium
GCGCGATCTTCCCCGCGACCGCGAGTTGGGGCCGGCTGTAGTACCAGCTCGCCTGCGCCGGCAGCGGCCCCTTCCGCGAGTACCCGGCGTCTCCATTCACGAGGATCGGCTCGCGCGCCGCGAAGCTCAGGTCCAACGCGAAATCGCGGGCGACGATCCGTGCGCGATAGACGTCGCCCGCGAGCTCGAGCGACCAGTCGTCGATGGCGACGCGCGTCGTCTCCTCGCTGGCTTCTGCGAGCCCGAACCCTTCGCGCGCCGCGCGCTGGTCGTGACCCAGGCGGCCCAGCGCGGGGTCGGCGATCGCCGCGTGCGCGAACAGCAGCTGCCGCGGCGCGAAGGCGCTGGGATTCGACTCGGCGATCCGAGGGCGGTGGCGGAAGAACGTCACCTGCACCCCGTAGTCGCGGCCCGCATCGTCCCTCACCCATCCGGTCACGTACCACCACTCGGTGCGGTAGTCGGGATGGCTGCCGTGGTCGCGCGGAAAGGCGAGCGGACGTCCCGGCGCGACCGGCGGATAGCCGTCGTCGGCCCAGCCCCGGGCCGTGGCGAGCGCCAGCGCGGCCCCCAGGAATCGCCGGCGCTTCACCAGTCCTCCTTCACCGCTCCGACGACATCGGCGCTCATCGCCTGCCGGCCGCTCGCGAGCGCCGTCAGCGTCGACAGCGCGAGCAGCGCCATCGCGAACGCTCCGAGCGCGGCCCACGGCACCGACAGCTCCATGCCCCAGTGGAACGACTGCCGGTTGACGACGTGGATCAGGATCAGGCTCATCGCGAACCCGAGCGCGAGCCCGACCGCGAGGCCGATGCCGCTCGCGACCGCGCCTTCCGTCGCGAGCATCGCCGCCACCTGCCGCCGGGTCATTCCGAGGTGGCGCAGGACGCCGAACTCGCGCCGCCGGGCGAGGACGAGCGCTCCGAACGACGAGGAGAGGCCGACGAGCCCGATGACGACGGCGGCGAGCTCGAGCGCGTAGGTCACCGCGAACGTGCGGTCGAACGCCCGCAGCGAGAGCGCGCGTATGTCCCCCGGCGAGTAGATGTCGAGCCGGTCGCCGCCCGGGATCGCGCGCAGCGCCGCGACGACGGCGGCGCGGTCCGCGCCGGCCTCGAGCCACAGCGCGCCGTTGGTGACCGTCGTGTCGCCCGTCAGCTCGGCGTAGCGGTCGCGCTCGATCGCGATGGCACCCTGCGGCCGGCCGTAGTCGCGCCACACGCCGGCGACGGTGAACGGGACCGCCCGCCCGTCGAGCGGCAACTCGACGATCTGCCCCGGCTTGAAACCGTACAAATCGGCGGCCGCCTCGTTGACCCACGCCGGCGGCGGCGCCGATGCGGCGACGCGCACCGGCGCCTCGAGCAGCGCCAGGCTCCGTGCCGGGTCGTCGCGATCGACCGCGCGCGCCACGAGCACGATCCGGGGGCGTGCGGGGTCGAGCGCAAGCTGCTGCTCGCGCAGGAACTCGGCGCGCGCGACGCCCGGCAGCGCGCGCATCCGCGCCTGCGTGTCCGCCGGCAGGAAAGCCGTGTCGCCTGCGCTCGCGGCGCGAACGTACACGTCGGCGGGCAGGATCCGGACGAGCCACGCCTCGAGCGAATCGCGGAACGACGCGACCATGATCGCCATCGACGCAACCAGCGACACGCTCGCCACGACCGCGGCCAGGCTGACGGTGAGCTGCCCCGGCGCGCCCGCGAGCTGCGCCAGCGCGAGCCGCGGCGCGGGCGCGCGCGGGAGCGGCAGCGTGGCAAGCGCGAGCGCCGCGAGGCGCGGCAGCAGCATCAGCGTGCCGATGAGCAGGAGCGCGATCGCGCCATACCCTGCGAGGGGCAGGCCGTCGACGGACGGCAGCATCGTGAGCGCGGCGCCCAGCGCGAGCGCGGCGAGGCCGGGCCACGGCGTGCGCAGGCGAGCGAAAGCGCGCTCCTCGTCGCCGGCCTTGAGTGACTGCGCCGGCGCCGCGTGCGACGCCTCGATCGCCGGAACGAGGCTTCCCAGCATCGCCGCGCCGACGCCCAGCGCGAAGAACGCGGCGAGCGCGTCCCACTCGGCGTGCAACCGGGGCACGATGCCGCGGAAGTAGCCGGAGCCCAGGTCGCCGCCGAACGCACGCAGCGCGAGGCCCGCGAGCGCGTAGCCGAGCGCGAGTCCGAGCACGCTGCCACACGCGCCGACGAGCGCGCCCTCGACGACGATCAGCGCTGTCAGGCGTCGACGCGTCAGGCCGAGCACCCGCAGGAGCGCGAACTGCGCGCGCCGGCGCACGACGGCGAGCGCCTGCGTCGAGAACACGAGGAGGCCGCCGGTGAAGAGCGCGACGAGCGCCAATACCTGCAGGTTGACGCGATACGATCGCGACAGCCCCGCGCTCGCCGTGACGCTCGCTTCCGGCCGCGACGCGACGACGCCGGGCGGGAGCCGCGCGCGCAGTTCCTCCCCGAACGCCGCGGCGTCGACCCCGGAGGCGAGGCGCAGGTCGATGCGGGAGAGCCGCCCGACGCGCCCGAAGGCCGCCTGGACGCCGGCGATGTCCATCACCGCGAAGCGCTGCGCCGCGCTCGCGTCGAGCGTTCCCGCGACGCGCAGCGCAACGTCCGCGAGCCCGGATTGCGCGCGGACCACGTCGCCCTCGCGCGCGTCGAGCCAGCGCAGCGCCGCGGGCGTGGGAAACAGCGCGTCGGAGCGCAGGACGTCGAGCCGATCGGCTGCGAGCGGAACGAGCGCCGGCTCGACGACGGCTGCGCGGAATACGTCGATGCCGACGATCCGGAGCGGCTCGTCGCGGCCGGCGATCCTCGCTTCGACCTCGACGACGGGGCTCGCGGCGGCGACGCCGCGCAACCGCGCGAGCACGGGGTAGAGCGTCTCGTCGAACCCGGCACGCGGGCCGCGCACCTCGAGGTCGGCAGCTCCCGACAGCGTCTGCACCCCCCGTGCGAGCTCCTCGACCGCGCTCCCGTTGATGAGCTGCACCGCGAACCCGAGCGCGACGCCGAGCGCGAGGGCGAGCACCGCGAGCGCGACGCGCCAGCGGTTCTGCGCGAGCGAGCCGCGCAGCACGGCGCGCGACGCCGCGATCGCGCCGTGGTCAGCCATTGCCTTCCGGGCGCAGCCCGTCGCGCGAGAGCACCAGCACGCGATCCGCGGTCGCCGCCGCCGCCCGCGAGTGCGTGACCAGGATCGCCGTCGCGCGCCGGGCCTTCACCTGCTCGCGCAGCAGCGAGAGCACCTGGTGCGCCGTGTCGGGGTCGAGATTGCCCGTCGGCTCGTCGGCGAGGACCAGCGTCGGCTCGTGCACGAGCGCGCGCGCGATCGCGACCCGCTGCAGCTCGCCGCCCGACAGCTCGCGCGGCGCACTCTCGCCGCGCTCGGCGAGCCCGACCGCCCCGAGCACCGCGCCGACGCGCGCCATCGCGGCGGCGCTCTCGACGCCCACGAGCGAGAGCGGGAGCGCGACGTTCGCCGCGACGCTGAGATAGGGCAGCACGTGGAACGCCTGGAACACGAACCCGAGGCGCGTGCGCCGCAGCGCCGTGACCGCGTCGTCGTCGAGCGCGTCGAGCCTCACGCCGTCGATCGAGATCGTGCCGGCATCGGGCCGGTCGAGCCCCGCGATCAGGTTGAGCAGCGTCGACTTGCCGACCCCCGACTCGCCCATCACGGCCACGTATTCGCCGGGACCGAGATCGAGGTCGACGGCGCGGAACACCGTGCGCCGGGCCGGGCCGGCGTAGGACTTGGCGAGGCCCCGGATCGACAGCATCCGCCGAGAGTAGCGGCGTACGCGAAGCGAGGCAACAGGACGTCAGCGTTGCGCGGCGAGGTGACCCTTCCAGTCGCGGAACAGGTCGAAGTCGAAGCCGTCTGGATAGTGCAGGTAGCCGGGGTCCGCGCCGGGTGTGTCCGTCACGCCGTACTGCCAGACGATCTCCTTGGTCGCGCGGTCGATGACGATCACGCGGTGCCGCAGGTCGTCGCAGACGAGGATGTCGCCCGTCGGAAGCTCGCGCGCGAGCGAAGGATGATCGAGCATCGCTTCACCCGACTTCACTTCGTACTCCCACGCGATCTTGCGCGCCACGGGATCGAAGATGACGACGCGTCCGGGCTTCGAGAAATCCGCGACGATCACCTGCTTCTGATCCCAGGTCGGGAACGCGTCGGACGGGTAGCGCACCTTCGGCGCCTGCACGCTCCAGAGCACGCGGCCGTCGCGCGCGATCCGCGAGATCCACGCGCCGGTGATCTCCGAGACGAGGATGTCGCCGTTCGCGAGCGGCGTCGCGCCGTTCGGATGGCCGAGACGGCGCGGCGGGTCGTGCCGGCAGTCGCCGGGCTTCCCCCACTGGGCGGCGATCGTGAGCGCCTCGCGATCGACGAACAGGATCCGGCAGTTGCGGATGTCCGCCGTCATCACCTTGCCGTCGGCGAGCAGGTGCGCGTCGTCGGGATAGTCCAGATAGCCGGGCTTGCGGCCGCGGACGTCAGGCACGCCGTAGGTCCAGAACAGCAGGCGCCTCTCGTAATCGACACCGTGGATGTCGTAGTTGTCCTCTTCGCTCACCCAGAGCGTCTTTCCGTCTGCGGCGAAATTGACGTCTTCGTTGCCGCGGTAGACCTTGCGGTCCGGCGAGTCGAATGCCCACACGATCCGCTTGTCCGGCGCGACCTCGATCAGGCGGTTGTTGCGCCGGTCCGCGATCACGATGGGATACGGGAGCGGCTTGCCCCACGACGGCGCCGGTGCCTCTCGGGTTCCGCTGACCGGCGGGACGCTCGACGCGCCGGCCGCGAGCGGCGTAGCCGGCCCCGGCCCCGTGAGCTGCAGCTGGTCGGCGGGGGCCTGCGCCCACGCGAACGCCGCGAGGACAGCCGCGAACGCGCCGGCAACCGGCGCAACGACACCTTGGCGCGAGCTCATCCCGATCCTTCCGCAATTGCGAAGGGATCAGGCTAGGCCAGAAGTCGATCCGGTTCTTTTGCGCAGATCAAGGTTTCGCGGATGCACCCTCACGGCTTGCGCGTCTTGGAGTGAATGTCGGCCTCGATCAGCGCACGCAGCTCGGGCGTGACGTCCGGCATGGCGCCGAACCACTTGTGGAAACCGTAGCCCGCCTGATGGAGGAGCATTCCGAGCCCGTCGACGACGCGGTGACCGCGCGCCGCCGCGGCCGAGAGCAGGCCTGTCTCGAGCGGAACGTAGACCGCGTCGCAGACGACGGCCGACGGCTTGAGCGGCGCGAGATCGACCGTCAGCGGCGGCTGCCCCACCATGCCGAGCGACGTGCAGTTGGCGAGCAGGTCGGCCGCGGCGAGAAGCTCGGACAGCTCGGACGGGGGACGCGCCGAGACGCCCTCGCCGAACCGCGACGCGAGATGGCGCGCCCGGTCCATCGTGCGGTTCACGACGGCGACGGCGACGCCGCGGGCGTGCAGCGCGAACGCCGCGGCGTGCGCGGCGCCACCGGCGCCCAGCACGACCGCGCGCGCTTTCGGAACGTCCCAGCCCGGCGCGTATTCGTCGAGGCTCGCGATGAATCCGTGCGCGTCGGAATTCCCGCCGCAGAGCGTGTCGCCCTCGTACCAGACCGTGTTGACGGCGCCGATCACCTCCGCCGCGGGGTCGCGCCGCTCGACCAGCTCGTACGCCGACTCCTTGTGCGGGACCGTCACGTTCGCGCCGACGTAGCCGCGCCCGCGCAGTCCGTGCAGGAAAGCCGCGAATCCCTCCGGCGCCACGTCCTGCTTGTCGTAGCCTCCTTCGATGCCGAGCGCTTCGAGCCAGTGACCGTGAATCAGCGGCGAGCGGGAATGGGCGATCGGGTGCCCGATGACGCAGGCGCGAGGGGCGGCGGGCGAGCTCACGAACGCAATTCTCTCACGCGGCGGTGCTTGCGATCAGCGTCCGGCGCGACAGCATGAGGCACGCGACGAAGCCGGCGATCGCGGCGGCGACGTGCTTGAGCGTGTGCCCGCTCACGAGGTGCCCGAGCTGGAAGAACCTGTCATCGAACGCTTCGCACAGCTTGGCAAGCGCGTACCAAGCCAGTATCCAGGCGAGATCGCGGCCGCGCGAGTAGCGCGACGGAAACGCGAGCACGATCCAGAGGAGGAGCAGGATCGCCGAGCCCTGGACCGCGAAGTACGGGATGACGTTGCCTTCCCCGGCGCGCTCGGTCGCGCGCCAGCGGAGCACCGACGCCGCGCCGACTGCCAGCATCGGCGCGAGCGAGAGGAGCCCCGCGCGGACGCCGATCCGGTCGGCGAGCTGCGACGCGATCAGTCCCGCGAAAGCGAACGTGATCGGAAGCCGGTCCCAGAACAGCCGCTCGTTGTCGGGCGCGAGGTGGTAGTACGCGGACCCGAACGCGATCAGGACGAGTCCCGCGAAGAACACCGCCCACGGCCAGCGCTCGCGCGGATCCTCGAAGCGGGCGCGACCGCCGAAGAGGACGGCGAGCCCCGCGACTCCGGCGATCAGGAAGCCGGCGTTCGACGCGACGTCGGCGAAGTTCGGGATCCCGAACGCGCTCCGCCGGTCCGAGAAGAGGTGATAGTCGAGCGGCTGCGGGACGGCGGGCGCGATCGCCGCCGCCACGACGCCGAGCACCGTGAGCGCGACGAGCCCGCCGATGCGCCGCGAGTTCGCGAGAGCGCCCTCGCCTACTGCGGAATCGCGTACAGCAGGTACATCGCGGCGAGCATGCCCGTCGGCCGGCCGAGCTTGCCGAACCACTGGTCGAAGATCCGCTCGATCTCGCCGCTCAGGTACACCTGCGTCAGCGCGCGATTCACTTCGAGCCGGAAGGCCGAGTCGTTGCGCGGCAGCGCGAACGCGTACGGCTCGAACGACAGATCCTCGGCCGGCATCCGGAACTTCGTCGCGTCCTTGGCCTGCGCGACGAGGCCGACGAGCTTGACCTTGTCGCCCGCGTACGCGTCAGCGCCGCCAGATTCGACGAGCGCGATCCCTTCCGCGGCATCGCCGATCGGAACCACGGTTGCGTTGACGAGCTGACGCTGCAGCGCGGCGCGGAGGCGGGTTTCGGTCGTCGTTCCCCGCAGCACCGCGATCTTCCTGCCGCCGAGGTCGGCAAGCTTGTTGAACTGCGTGTCGGAGCGCACGAGGAAGCCGCCGGCGTCGAGGAACACGAGTCCCGAGAAGTCGACGCTCTCGAGCCGGCCGATGGTCTGCGTCGTGTTCGCGCATTCGAGGTCGGCCTTGCCCGTCGCGACCATCTGCAGGCGCTCGGGCGTGGACGCCGCGATCCAGTTCACCTTGAGCGCAGGGTCGCCGACCGCCCGCCCGATCTGCGCGATCACCCGCTGGCAGAGGTCGATCGAATAGCCGGCCGGCTGGTTGTTCGGGCCGTTGAAC
>DASQBO010000494.1:0-11393 GCA_035635175.1 Casimicrobiaceae bacterium
TCCCGCACAGGAGGCAGCATCGGGCGCGCCGCCGGCTCGGCGAGCGCCGGCGGCGTCGGAGCGAGCAGCGGTGCAGGCGCCGGAACGAACGAAGGCAGCGGCTCCTGCGGCGGCGGCACGCGCACCGGCGGAGCGGGCGCCGGCGCGAGATCGACGGTCGTCGGCGGAGCGGCCGGCTGGATCTCGGGCAGGGGTGCGACGGGCGCCGGCCGCTCGACGGCCGGCGGCGTCACGGGAGCCGCCTCGAGCTTCGGCGCTGCCTCCGATTTCGGCGGCGCGGCGATCTTGGCGGGGGCTTCGGTTGCGGCTCGAGGCGGCGGCACGGGAGGCGCGGTCCGTTCAGGCGACGCGCGCGCTGCCGGCGGCGGCGCCTCTTCGCGCGGTGCCGCGATCGGCGGCGGCGTGGGCTCGTGCGGCGCTTCCGGCTCGCCCCGCGGTGGCGCGCTCTCGGGCGCCGGCGCGGCTTCTCTCGCCCGGGGCGACGCGGCCGCGCTTCGCGCTCGCGCGGGACTCGCGCGCGGCGCGGGCGGCGCGGGCGGCGCGGGCACGATCGGCGGCGCGAGAGGCGCGAGCGTCACCGTGAGCGCCGGCGCGAGCGCGCCGCTTCCTGGCGCGCCGCCGGTCGAGCCCGCAGTGCCGAACACCAGCACGACCAGAACGTGCAGGAGGAGCGACAGCAGCAGGCACTGCGCAAGCGACGGCGCACGGGCCGTCCCCGGACCGAGCCGCGATCGCGGAAGTGAGGAATCTCTTGGCACGAGCCGCGCATTATCCTCCGGCCGGAACCGCCGGATGACCGTGCACGGCGCGCGGCGCGCTCGCTACGAAGCGTCGGCGGCCGGCCGGATGCGTCCCGAGCCCGCCACGGTCTGGCTCACGCGCGGCTTGCCGTAATACCTGACCTCGCCCGAGCCCGCGATCGCCGCACTGAGCGCGTCGTCCGCCCACACGGTCGCCCGTGCGGAGCCGTTGAGCATGACGCGGACGCGGCGCGATTCGAGCTTCGCCGCCTCGAGTTCGCCCGAGCCCGCGAGGGTCGCGTCGAGCGAGCCCGCGCGCCCGCCGGCGGCGAACCGGCCGTTGCCGTGGATCGCAACCTTCAGTGAATCGGCGTCGAGCGTCTCGCACACGATGCGGCCGGAGCCGTCGACGGTGGCTTGGAGGTCGCCGGCCTTGAGCCCGGCGGCGCGGATCCGGCCGGCCCCGCGAACCGCAAGCGCGTCGATCGTGCGCGCGTCGACGACGATGTCGAGCGACTCGAAGTCGACCGTGTAGCCGCCTCGACGGGCCCAGCGGATCCTGAGCGTCCCACGCTCGACCACCGTTTCGACCAGCGGCACGACGTTGTCGTCACCCGTGATCGTCACGCCCTCGCGTTCCCCCTGGCGCAGCGTGACGCTGGCCGGAACGTCGAGCGCGATGCCGGGGAAACCGCCGATCGGGCGGGTCTCGCTCGTCACGACCCTCGAGCCGCGGATCGTCTCGCCCGCGGCGGCACCGGCCCACGGAACGAACAGCGTCGCGAGGACCGCGAACGGAAGCAAGACCCGTGCATGGAACATCGCGCCCCCCCATGGAGAAGATGGCCATTGGATGCGGCGCGGGGCCGCCGCGGATTCGCGATCCCGCGTGAGCAGCGGGGCTCCAGGGTTCGGCGCTTGCCTGCGACTCACTCCCCCATCTGCAGCAGCGTGCCGTGCACCCGCGCCCAGCGCACCGCCCACGCGAAGAGGAGCGCGCCGAGCACGAGGTAGACCGCGTCGAGCGCGAGCGCGGACCAGAACGCGTCCCAGCGGAAGACGCCGTGCAGGAGCACGCCGCGCATGCCCTCGAACACGTGCGCGGAAGGCGTCGCCCACGCGATCGCCTGCATCCAGCCCGGCAGCACGGCGACCGGGTAATACACGCCCGAAACCGGCGCGACGACGAAGATCGCCGCCCATGCGAGCTCCTCGGCGCCGAGCCCGAGCCGCATGATCATCCCCGACATCGCGAGGCCGATCGCCCAGCCGAACACGAGCAGGTTCGCGAAGAACGCGATCAGCGGCAGGCCGAGCGAGAAGATCGAGTAGCGGAAGAGGAGCCACGCGAAGAAGCACGCGCCGCCGACGCCGATCACCGCGCGCAGCACGCTCATCGCGAGCTGTCCCGCAATGTACTCGGGCAGCGTCAGCGGCGACACGAAGAGGTTGCCGAGATTCCGCGCGTAGAGCTCCTCGATGAAGGTGAGGGAAACGCCGAGCTGGCCGCGGAACAGAACGTCCCACAGGAGCACCGCACCGATGAAGAAGCCGGGGGCATCCTTGAGGAAGTTGTTGCTCGGCGCGAGGTAGAGCGTGACGAACGCCCAGACCACCATCGTGACCGTCGGGTAGTACATCATCGACACGATCCGGGTCCACGACTTGAGGATCAGATAGGCGTGCCGGCGCAGGATCGCGCGCACGCGGCGCAGCGACGCGACCGCACCCTGGTCCCGGACGAGAACGGCGGTCGTCGCCATCACATCACCGTGATTTCCTCGGCGGCGCTGCCGGCGACCGGCTCGCCGCCGCGGCCGCGCGCGATGTCGAGGAACACTTCCTCCATGTTCGCGCGGCCGTACTTCGCGAGGAGCGCCTGCGGCGAGCCCTGGTCGACGACGCGCCCTCCGCGCAGCATGATCACGTCGTCGCACATCCGCTCGACCTCGCCCATGTGGTGCGAAGCGAGCAGCATCGTACAGCCGGTGCGCCGCTGGTAGTGCTCGAGGTACGTGCGCATCCGGTCGCCGATGTCGGGGTCGAGCGATGCCGTGGGCTCGTCGAGCAGCAGCACGTCGGGCTCGTTGATCACCGCCTTCGCGAGCGAAACGCGCGTCCGCTGCCCCGCGGACAGGCTGCCGTAGGGGCGCCTGAGGAGGCCGCCCAGGTCGCAGTCGACGGCGAGCGCCGCGATCCGCGCGCGCACGTCGCGAAGGCCGTAGAGGTCGGCGAACACCGCGAGGTTCTCGGCCACGGTGAGCCGCTTCGGCAGGTCGACGTACGGCGACGTGAAGTTGAGCCGCGGCAGCACCCGGTGGCGCTCGCGCGGCATCTCGGCGCCGAGCACGCTGACGTGCCCGGACGTCGGCGTGAGCACTCCGAGCAGCATCGACAGCGTCGTCGTCTTGCCGGCGCCGTTGCCGCCGAGGAGCGCGGTCGTCGTGCCACGGCGCACCGCGAACGAGATGCCCTTGACCGCCTCGACCTCGCCGTAGGATTTCCGGAGGTCGGCGACGACGATGGCGGCGGCGGAATTCATTGCGCGGGGCGCGGGCGAGCGGCGATTGTAGCGGACCGAGCGGCAGCGCGCGGCGTGCACATCCGGTAGACTCGTCCCCCCGATCAGGAAGCCGCGATGCCCCCTCTCCCGACCGACGAGCTCGTCGCGCGCTTCGAGCAGCTCACGGACGTGGGCCGCGCGCTCGCGCGCGAGCGCGACCCGAAGAGTCTCCTCGACATCATCGTCGCGGCGGCGATGCGGCTCACTCGGGCCGACGGCGGCGCGCTGTACCGGCTCGACGCGGAAGCCCGCGCGCTGTCGTTCGACATCGTGCGCAACCGCACGCTGCGCTGGGGGCTCGAGGGCGTTCCGACGCCTGGCCTCGCGCTGCCGCGGGTGGCGCTGGCTCTCGACGACGGCGGCCCCAACCACGGCGCCGTCGTGGCGCACGCCGCGCTGACGCGGCGCTCGGTGCGCATCGCCGACGTGTACGACGTCGCCGGCTTCGACTTCGCGGCGGCGAAGCGCTTCGACGCGCAGTTCGGCTACCGGACGCGGTCGCTGCTCGCGGTGCCGATGCAGGACCACCGCGACGAGCTGATCGGCGTCCTCCAGCTCGTCAACGCGCAGGACGCGCACGGCGCACAGGCGGAATTCTCGGACGCCGACGAGCGGCTTGCCGAGGCGCTGACCGGCCTCGCGGGCGTCGTCCTGTCGAACCAGCTCCTGATCGGCCAGCTCGAGGCGCTGTTCGAGAGCCTGGTCGCGCTCATCAACACGGCGATCGACGAGAAGTCGCCGCACACGCACGGCCACTGCCAGCGCGTGCCCGAGCTCACGATGATGCTGGCCGAGGCCGCGCACGAGACCGCGGCGGGGCCGCTCGCGCCGTTTCGCATGACGGAGCGCGACCGCGCCGAGCTCCATCTCGCCGGGATGCTGCACGACTGCGGCAAGATCACGACGCCGGTCCACGTCGTCGACAAGGCGACCAAGCTGCAGACGATCGTCGACCGGATCGAGCTCGTCGCCGCGCGCTTCGACGCGCTCGCCGCGGACGCACGCCGACGGGCCCTCGAGCGGAAGCTCGCCGGCGCCGACGCGGCCGCCACCGACGCGGCGCTCGAAGCCGAGCTCGCGGCGATCGCCGCCGATCTCGCCTTCCTGCGCAGGGCGAACGTCGGCGAAGAGAAGATGGCGGCGGCCGACGTCGAGCGCGTCCGGCGGATCGCAGAACGCCGGTATGCGGGCCCCGACGGCGAGGCGCGGCCGGTCCTCACCGAGGACGAGCTCGCGAACCTGACGATCCGCTCGGGCACGCTCACGCCGGCGGAGCGCGCGATCATCAACCGTCACATCGAGTCGACGATCGCGATGCTCGAGTCGCTACCGTGGCCGCGGCACCTCGCGCGCGTGCCCGAATACGCGGGCGGGCACCACGAGCGGATGGACGGCAAGGGGTATCCGCGCGGACTCACGCGAGAGCAGATGTCGTGGCAGGCGCGGATGATGGGGATCGCCGACGTCTTCGAGGCGCTGACGGCGCCCGACCGGCCCTACAAGATCGGCAAGCCGCTGTCCGAATCGCTCGCGATCCTGGGGCGGATGTGCGTCAACGGGCACGTCGACCCGGATCTCTTCGACGTGTTCGTCCGCCGCAAGGTCTACCTCGACTACGCGCGGAAGTTCATGGATCCCGCGCAGATCGACGCCGTCGACGAGCGCGCGATCCCGGGCTACAGGCCCTAGCTCAGCACTGCACCGTCTGCCGGCAGAACTGCGACAGCTCGCGCACGACGGTCGTCGCGGCGACCGGCGCCCTCGCCCGGCCCGGCCCGTACTCCATTCCGAGCTTGAAGTCGTACTTCTCGAAGAAGCGGTCGAACTGCTCGGCGCCGACGGTGCCGAGTGCGGCCAGGCCGTCGCTCGCGGCGTCGTAGTCGAGGAGAATCGCCGCGAGCGGCTGGGGGGCGGGGCCCTGGACGACGCGCGCCCCCTCCGCGGGATCGTAGACGCTGTGGTCCGCGCAGCAGTGAATCACGTGGCCGTCGGAGGTCGCCGACTTCTGCGGCTGGTAGCGGATGAACGAGATGTCGCGCGTCGGGTAGGCGAGCTTGTGCGCGCAGATCGCCGAGAAGGCGACGACCGACCGCGACGGCCCTACGCCGCCGCTCCACGCGTAGGCGGCGCCGTCCTCGCGGCGCAAGGTCGCCGCCGCCGCGACGGGGCGCGGCAGCCGCAGCAGGAAGCACGGCGTCCCCGCGTACGGATAGTGGAAGACGTAGTTCGTCTCGACCGCGAGCGCGCCGGCCCTGAGCGGCGCGCCGTGGACGTCGACGAGCTGCGCGCGCTCGTAGAGCCGCGGCGGCGCGGCCGCCCACGCCGCGGGCAGTGCGCCGAGCCCGGCCGCGCCGGAGAGCGCCGCGCACGACTCGAGGAACTTCCGCCGTTCCATCCCTAGGCCGCGACGAGCAGCTCGCGGATGTGCTCGGCGACGCTGCGGCCGAGCGCGGAAAGCGCGTAGCCCCCCTCGAGGGCCGAGACGATCCGTCCTTCGGCGTGCCTGCCCGCGACGGCGAGCAGCTCGCGCGTGACCCAGGCGTAGTCGGACTCGGTGAGCTTCAGGTTCGCGAGCGGATCCTCGCGGTGCGCGTCGAATCCCGCCGAAACGTACAGGATCTCCGGCCGGTGCGCCTCGAGCGCCGGCAGCCAGTGCTCGCGCACCACGTCGCGGAACGCGTCGCCGCCGCTGCCCGCCGCGAGCGGGATGTTCACCATGTTGGGCCCGAGCGGGTCCACGCCGGAATACGGGTAGAGCGGATGCTGGAACGTCGAGACCATCAGCACGCGCGGGTCGCCCGCGAAGATGTCCTCGGTGCCGTTGCCGTGATGAACGTCGAAGTCGATCACGGCCACGCGCTCCACGTCGTGCTCGGCCAGCGCGTGCGCGACGCCGACGGCGACGTTGTTGAAGAGGCAGAAACCCATCGCGCGGTTGCGCTCCGCGTGGTGTCCGGGCGGCCGGATCGCGCAAAAGGCGCCCCGGCACTCGCCGCGCACGACCAGGTCCGTGGCCAGGACGAGCGCGCCGGCGGCGTGCAGCGCCGCGGCGAGGGAGTGCGGGCACATCGCGGTGTCCGGGTCGATGTAGTGGAGGCCCGACGCGGGAGATTCGGCCTCGATCGTCGCGAGGTAGCCTTCGCCGTGGACGCGGGCCAGCTGCGCGTGCGTGGCGGCCGGCGCCTCGTAGTGGCGCAGGTAGACGTCGAGACCGGCGCTGATCAGCCGGTCGCCGATCGCCCGCAGCCGGTCGGGACACTCCGGGTGATACGGCCCCATGTCGTGGAGCAGCGAGGACGGATGCGTGATGTAGGCGGTGGGCACGTGGCTTGCTTCGAACTTCCGGACGGTGCTGGGGACCAACGATGGCGACGCGAGCAGCCCGCGTCACCCGCAGCGAGTGTAGCCGGTGCCGGCCGTCGGTGAACAGGGCCCGATCCGCCGGCGTGTGCGACCATCGGGGGCCGCCGCCCGATCTCCCGTCTTTCGAATCCCATTCCGAAACCTCACCCGAGCCCCCATGACCGTCCGATCGCTTGGCCAGGCCAACGTTCCCGCGACGCAGCGCCTCGCCGCGGTGCTGGCGCAGCTCGAGCGCATCGTCGTCGGCAAGGCGGACCCCCTCAGGCTCGCGCTGGCCTGCCTGCTCGCGCGGGGCCACCTGCTGATCGAGGACATCCCCGGCGTCGGCAAGTCGACCCTCGCGCAGGCGCTGGCCACGACGCTGGGCCTCAAGTACGCGCGCGTCCAGTTCACGAGCGACCTGCTGCCCGCGGACGTCCTCGGCGTGTCGATCTTCGACGCGCCGTCGCAGTCGTTCCGGTTTCACCCGGGCCCGGTCTTCAACTCGGTCGTGCTGGCCGACGAGATCAACCGCGCGCCGCCCAAGACGCAAAGCGCGCTGCTCGAGGCGATGGAGGAGCGGCAGGTCTCGCAGGACGGCGAGACGCGGTCCCTGCCCGACCCCTTCTTCGTCATCGCGACGCAGAACCCGGTCGAGCAGATCGGCGCCTACCCGCTGCCGGAATCGCAGCTCGACCGCTTCCTGATGGCGATCGAGCTCGGCTATCCCGACCCCGCCGCCGAGCGCGAGCTCCTCACGGGCGGCGACCGGCGCACGCAGATCGCGACGCTGCCGGCGCTTGCCGACCCCCCGACGCTGCTCGAGTGGCAGCGCGAGGCGGCCAACGTTCACGTCGCTCCCGCGCTCCTCGACTACGTGCAGGCGCTGCTCGCCGCGACCCGGGGCAACGTCGGGAGCGGGGCCGACGCCGGCGCGCGCCGCGGCCTGTCGCCGCGTGCGGGGCTGCTCCTGCTCGCGGCGGCCCGCGCGTGGGCGCTCCTCGCGGGCCGCCCGATGGTCGTGCCCGAGGACGTCCAGGCGGTGTTCCCGTCCGTCGCCGGACACCGGCTCGCGGGCGGAGCGCGGAACGGCGCGTTGCAGGCGCAGTCGCTCCTGCGCTCGGTCGCGCTGCCGTAGCTGCCCACCGCGGCCGCGGAGGGCGCGATTCGAATCGAGATGCCCGCTTTTCTGCGCGTGCTCGACGTTGCCGGGACCGTCCGTCCGTGGCGCGCGAGGCTGCGCCAGCGACTGCTCCGCACGCAGCCCGGCGACCGCGATGCGGTCGTGCTCCGCCACCGGCGGATCTACATCCTGCCGACGCGACGCGGGCTCGCGCTGTTCGGCACGATCGCGATCATGCTGTTCGCGTCGCTCAACTACGCGCTGGCGCTGGGCTTCGCTGTGACGTTCCTGCTCGCCGGCTTCGCGTCGGCGGCGCTCCTGCACACGTTCCGCAACCTCGCGGGCATCGAGCTCTCGCCGCTCGCGGCGGGCGAATCGTTTGCCGGCGGCACGCTGCCGTTCACGCTGGCGATCGCGGGCGGCGCGACGCCGCGGCGCGCGATCACCCTCGCGGCCCGGGGCGGCGCGCCGGTGACGGTCGACGTCATCCCCGACGCGGCGCTGCCGGTGACCCTCGAGATCGCCGCGCCGACGCGCGGCCGCGTCGCGCTCGGACGCGTGACCCTGTCGTCGGACTTCCCCGTCGGCCTGTGGCGCGGCTGGGCGTACGTCCACTTTCCGCTGGCGGGCATCGTGTTCCCCGCGCCGGAGCCGGGCGCACCGCCGCTGCCCGCGGGCCACGCCGGCGCGGACTCGCACCGTGAATCGCGGGAAGGCGACGCGGATCTCTCGGGCCTCCGCGGCTACCAGCCCGGAGATCCGCTCCAGCGCGTCGCGTGGAAGGCCGTCGCGCGGGGTGCCGGCTGGCACACGAAGCAGTTCGAGGGCGGCGACGGCGGCGGGCCGGCCGATCTCGCGTGGCGGCGGCTTCCCGGTGCGCTCGACACCGAGGCGCGCATCGCGCGGCTCGCGGCGTGGGTGCTTGCGGCGGAGCGCGCCGCGCGCCCGTTCTCGCTCACCGCACCCGGCGTCGCGCTGCCCGCGGGCCAGGGGCGCGAGCATCGGCGCGCCGCGCTGACGGCGCTTGCCCTGCTCCCGAAGGATCCCGGATGAGGGCGCAGGAGAACCGCCGGTCGCGGCCCGCACCCGAGCGCGCGCCGCTCACCCTCGCCCAGATCCGATGGCTCGGCGGCTTCCTGTTCGCGACGGAGCTGCCGCAGGTCCCGTACGTGCCGACGTGGGTCTCGGGATTCGGGATGATGCTGGTCCTGCTGCGTCTCATGCTGCTGTACCTCGATCGCGGCCGCGTCGACGCGAAGCCCGCGCGCATCCCGTCGTGGGCGCTCGCGCTGTTCGCGGTGGTCACCGCGCTCGCGATCCGACAGTCGTTCGGCTACTTCCTCGGCCGCGATCCGTGCGTCGCGTTCCTCTTCGTGCTGGCCGCGATCAAGTACCTCGAGGCGCGCAGCGCGCGGGACGGGACGCTGCTCGTCTGCCTCGCCTCGTTCGAGATCGTGGCGCCGTTCTTCTACAGCCAGTCGCTGTTCGCCGCGCTGGCCGCGCTGCCTGCGCTCGCGGCGCTCGGCGTCACGTTGCAGGTGCTCGCTCAGCCGCCGCTCGCAGGGCTGCCGTTCTCCGGGTGGCGCGCACCCTTCGGGCGCACCGCGCAGCTCTTCGCGCAGGGGATCCCGCTCGCCGTCCTGCTGTTCGTGCTGTTTCCGCGGCTCGCGGGGCCGCTCTGGGGCCTGCCGGTCGACGCCGGCGCCCGCACCGGGCTGTCCGACCGGATGGCGCCGGGCTCGATCAGCGAGCTCTCGCTCGACGGCTCCGTAGCCTTCCGCGTCGATTTCGAGGGCCCGGTTCCCGCACCGGCGCTGCGCTACTGGCGCGGTCCCGTGCTCGCGCGCTTCGACGGCCGCGAGTGGTCCGCGCTCGAGCGCCGCGCACCGCAGGTGCCGCATCCCGCGGGCCGCACCGTGTCGTACTGGGTCACGCTGGAGCCGCACTGGAAGCCGTGGCTCTACGCGCTCGACCTGCCTGCGCGCGTGCCGGTCACCGACGTCGACGCGACCTCGGACGCGCTCGCCGCCGCGGGCGTCGTCACCGACGACCAGCGGCTGCTCGCGCCGGCGCCGGTCACCCAGCCGGTGCGCTACCGGATGGTCTCCACGCCGGGCGACGCCTATGCACCCGTGCGGTCGCAGGAAGCCGAGCGCGCGGAGAACCTGCAGCTGCCGACGCTTGCACACGAGCCGAACCCGAGGACGCTCGCCTTCGCGCGCGAGCTCCGGGCGGCGCACGCCGCCGACGCGGAGCTCGTCCGTGCCCTGCTCGCCTGGTTCGGCGAGGAGGCTTTCTACTACACGCTCGCGCCACCGCTCTACCGCGGTCCGGACCCGGTCGACGCGTTCCTGTTCGAGGGCCGCCGCGGCTTCTGCGAGCACTTCGCGAGCGCATTCGTCGTGCTGCTGCGCGCGGCGGGCATTCCCGCGCGAGTCGTCACCGGCTACCAGGGCGGCGAAGTGAACCCGACCGGCGGCTACCTGATCGTAAGGCAGTCCGACGCGCACGCGTGGGCCGAGGCGCTCATCGGCGGCCAGTGGCACCGCTTCGATCCGACGGCGGCGGTCGCACCCTCGCGGATCGAGCGCGGGCTCGGCGCGGCGCTTCCGGCCAGCGAGTTCGTGCCGCTGCTCGCTCGCCTCGACCGCGGCCTGTTCAAGGAACTGGAGCTCGCGTGGGACGCGTTCAACTACGACTGGCGGCGGCACGTGGTCGGCTTCAACTACACGAAGCAGCGGTCGCTGTGGCGCGACTGGAACCTCGATCGGCTGCCACCGGCCGTGGTCGTCGCGCTCGTCGCCGCGCTCGTCGCCGCGTGGGGCGCGGCGACGCTCGCCGCGCTCGCGTGGTCGCGGCGGCGGAGCAGCGATCCCGCGCGCCTGCTGTGGGACGGGATGTGCCGGCGGCTCGCCCACGCCGGCCTGCCGCGGCAGCCGCCCGAGGGCCCGCTCGCCTACGGTGCGCGCGCGTCGGCCCGCTGGCCGGAGTTCGCGGTCGCGTTCCAGGTGATCGCGGACTCGTATGCGCAGCTGCGCTACGGCCCGGCGCCGGCTACGCGCAGCGCGCACCGCGGGCGCGAGGCAGCGCTCGCCCGCCTCGCGCGCGCGATCGACTTGCTGCCTGCGCCGGCGACGCTGCGCGCGCTGCAGCCGCACTGACGCGGCTGCAGCGCCCGGGCGTCTGCCTTCTAGGGCCTGTTCACGCTATGGGCGCAACCGCGAACGAGTGGCAGGGGCCGCCAATCAAGGCGAACGACGAAGCGAAGACCGGGCGTCTTCGCGAGGAGGACAACGCCGAGTGGCGGCCCCTGCCACTCGTTCCCTTCGGGTTGCTGCCGAAAACGCCCACCGCTTCGTTCCGAAGTCTCACCGGGCAGCCGGCCCGCTGTCGCCTTCGCGCCTCGCACTGGGCGTTTTCGGCCGTGCAACGCGGTAGTGTCTATAGCGTGAACAGGCCCTAGAGCAGAGCGTCGCGGTCGAGGCCGCGGCGAGCGAGCCGCGCGCGCAGCTTCTCGAGCGCCTCCGCCTGGATCTGCCGCACCCGCTCGCGCGTGACGTCGAGCTCGCCGGCGAGCTCCTCGAGCGTCGCGACGTCCTGGCCATGGAGGCCGTAGCGGCGCTCG
>DASQBO010000495.1:0-2394 GCA_035635175.1 Casimicrobiaceae bacterium
AAGCGCGACATCACGATGCCGACGCGGCGGCCGGCGCCGGAGGTGCTCGGGGCGATGCGCTTGACTTCCGACATCGCGACCATCCTATGACGCCTTGCGGCGCGGCGGCTGCTCGAGGTAACCGGTCACCTCGAGGTCGAAGCCCGTCATGCTCGGCATCTTGCGCGGCTTCGCCATGAGTCGCATCCGGCCCACGTTGAGGTCGCGCAGGATCTGCGCGCCGATCCCGTAGTTCAGGAGGTCGACCTTCGCGGACACCGGTGGCGCGTCGGCGATCGCGCGCTGCCGCAATTCGTGCGCGCTCTCGGGACGATGCAGCAGGACGACGACGCCGCGGCCCGCCTCGGCGATCGCCGCGAGCGCCGCGGGAATCGGCCACGAGTGTGACGTGCTCGCGACGTCGAGCAGGTCCATCACGGACACGGGCTCGTGCACGCGGACGAGCGTCTCGGTGTCGGGCGAGAGCGGCCCGCGCACGAGCACGAGGTGCGTCGCATCCGTGAGCTTGTCGCGGTAGACGACGAGGCGGAACGCCCCGTGCGCCGTCGTCAGGGGGCGCTCGGCGATCCGCTCGACCAACGTCTCGGTGCGGCTCCGATAGTGGATCAGGTCGGCGATCGTGCCGATCCTGAGGCCGTGCGCGTGCGCGAACGCGAGGAGATCGGGCAGCCGCGCCATCGTCCCGTCGTCGTTCATGATCTCGCAGAGCACCGCCGACGGATTGAGCCCGGCCAGGCGCATGAGGTCGCAGCAGGCTTCGGTGTGGCCCGCGCGCACCAGCACGCCGCCGTCCTGCGCGATCAACGGGAACACGTGGCCGGGCTGCACGATGTCGTCGGGTGACGCGTCGGGCCGAGCGGCGACCTGCACGGTGCGCGCGCGGTCGGCCGCCGAGATCCCGGTCGTGATCCCGTCGGCCGCCTCGATGGAGACCGTGAAGTTCGTGCCGTGGACCGAGCGGTTGTTCGCCGTCATCGGCGGGAGCCGCAGGCGCTCCGCGTGCGCCGCCGTGATCGGCATGCAGATGAGCCCGCGGCCGTGCTTCGCGAGGAAGTTGATCTTCTCGGGCGTGACGAAGTCGGCCGCGAACACGAGGTCGCCCTCGTTCTCGCGATCCTCCTCGTCGACGAGGATCACCATCCGGCCCGCCTTGAGGTCGGCGATGATCTCGGGCGTCGGGCTCAGCGTCATGGCGGCGGCGTGCGGCACGGAAAGCCGCATTTTACTCCGCGCCGCGGTCACGCCGCGGCCGGAACCAGCCGGGGCGCCGGCGCGCGCACGCGGAACCACGCCGCGTAGAGCGCCGGCAGGAAGCCCAGCGTCAGCACCGTGGCGACCACGAGGCCGCCCATCATCGCGACGGCCATCGGCCCGAAGAACGCGCTCCGCACGAGCGGGATCATCCCGAGCACGGCGGCCGCGGCGGTCAGCACGATCGGCCGGAAGCGGCGCGTGGTCGCGCCGACGATCGCGTCCTGCGGCCCGATCCCGGCGGCGATGTCCTGCTCGATCTGGTCGACGAGGATGATCGAGTTGCGCATGATGATGCCCGACAGCGCGATCGTCCCCAGCATCGCGACGAAGCCGAACGGCTGTCCGAAAACGAGGAGCCCGGCGGTCACGCCGATGAGCCCCAGCGGCGCGGTCAGCACGACCATCAGCGTCCGCGAGAAGCTCCGGAGCTGGATCACGAGCAGCGTGACGATGACGAACGCCATGAGCGGCACGCCGGCGACGATCGAGGACTGGCCCCGCGCGGAATCCTCGACCGCGCCGCCGACCTCGATCCGGTAGCCGAGCGGCAGCGCCGCACGGAGCGCACCGAGCTTCGGGTCGATCCGCTTCGCGACGTCGGGGCCCTGCGCGTCGCCGAGGACGTCGGCCCGCACGGTGACGGTGGGCAGCCGGTCGCGGCGCCAGAGGATGCCGTCCTCCTGCTCGTAGCGGATCTCGGCGATCTGCGTGATCGGCACCGCCTTCCCGGCGCGCGTCGGCAGCGCGAGGTCCTTCAGGAACGAAAGGCGCGCACGCTCGGAGGCGGCGCCGCGCAGGATGACCTCGATCTGCTTGTCGCGCTCGCGGACGTAGGTGACGGTGAGCCCCGAGACCGAGTTGTTGAGGAACGCGGCCAGGTCCTGCGACGAGAACCCCAGCACGCGCGCCTTGTTCTGGTCGACGGCGAGCCGGATCACCTTGGTCGGCTCGTCCGAGTCGAACTGCGCGTTCGTGACGTCGGGATCGGCGCGCACGACCGCCATCACCTGCCGCGCGATCGCGCGGACGCGCGCGAGGTCCTCGCCCGAGACGCGGAACTGGACCGGGAAGCCAACGGGCGGTCCGTTCTCGAGGCGCGAGACGCGGCCGCGCAGGCCGGGGAAGTCGTCGTCGAACAGC
>DASQBO010000496.1:0-2163 GCA_035635175.1 Casimicrobiaceae bacterium
CCGCATCGGGCTTCGCCGCCATGTAGTGGAGCGTCGCTCCGGTCTCGCGCTCGCCGGCGAGCACCGCCCAGTTCACGGGCGCGCGGCCGCGGTACTTCGGCAGGAGCGAGCCGTGCACGTTGAGCGCGCCGCGGCGCGGGATCGCGAGGAGCTGCGCGCCGAGCATGCGGCGGTAGTAGAACGAGAACACGAAGTCCGGCGCGAGTGCGCCGATGCGGGCGACGACGTCGGCGGCGTTGGGATCGTCCGGCGTGATCACCGGGATCTCGCGCTCGGCGGCCGCGGCAGCGACGGACGCGAACCAGCGCTCCTCGCGCGGATCGTCGACGTGCGTGACGACGAGCGGCACGTCCACGCCGTGCGCGAGCAGGACCTCGAGGCAGCGCACGCCGACGTTGTGATAGGCAAAGACCGCCGCGCGGGGCTCTTGCGCGACGGGGGGCGGGAGGCGCGGCATCCCGCCATTATCCGGGATTTCGCGTCAGCCGGCCGCGGTGTGGCGTGGCGGGAGGGTCTCCGCTACGCGCAGCGGATCCCGATCTTCCGCCGTCGCGGCCTCGTTCTCGAGCGTCGCGCGAACCGTGTACCGGGGCCGCTCGCGCACCTGCTGATAGATGCGTCCGACGTACTCGCCGACGAGGCCGAGCCCGAACACCAGCACACCGATCAGGAAGAACGCGAGGATGTCGCGGTCCCAGAGCAGATAGACGGTTTCCCACTGCCGCCAGTCGGCCATGACGAGCCGGTACGCGATCACGACGACATAGGTCGCGAGGGCGAGCGCCGAGACAAGCATCCCGAACATCGAGAAGAGCTGCAGGGGGACGAGCGAGAACCCGGTGACGAGGTCGAAATTGAGGCGGACCAGCTTGTAGAGCGAGTACTTGGACGTGCCACCCGCGCGCTCCTCGTGCGCGACCTCGACCTCGGCGGGACTCGCCGCGAACGTGTAGGCGAGCGCGGGAATGTACGTGCTGACCTCGCGGCTCGCCGCGACCGCCGCGGCGATCTCGCGGCTGTAGGCGCGCAGCATGCAGCCCTGGTCCGTCATCCGGATCCGCGTGATCCGCTCGCGCAGCCCGTTCATCGCGCGCGAGGCGAGCCGGCGCCAGAGCGAGTCCTCGCGCGTGCGCCGCACGCCGCCCACGTAGTCGTGCCCACCGTCCATCGCCGCGAGCAGCTTTCCGATCTCCTCGGGCGGGTTCTGCAGGTCGGCGTCGAGCGTGACGACGCGCGCGCCGCGGCAGCGCTCGAAGCCGGCGACGATCGCGGTGTGCTGCCCGTAGTTCGCGTTCAGCAGCACTACGCGAGTCACGTCGCGGCGTCGCTCCCACTGCTCGCGCAGGAGCGCCGCGGAACGGTCGCGGCTGCCGTCGTTGACGAAGATGACCTCGTAGCTCTTGCCGAGCGCGTCGAGCGCCGGGTAGAGGCGCGCGAAGAGCGCGGCGAGCGTCGCCTCCTCGTTGTAGACGGGAATGACGACGGAGACGGTCGGGTCGGCGGTCATCGTTCGTGCGGAGTCGCGGATCAGGCGCGGCCGGCACGGAGGACGTCGGCCACGTCGGTGCACACCCGGTCGACGTCGGCTGCGCTCATCGCGGCGTGCAGGGGAAGCGTCACGGTCTCGCGGGCGATGCGCTCGGTGTTCGGGTGCTGGCCATCGCGTCCGCCCAGGCTGCGGCCGAGCGTCGACAGGTGCAGCGCTTCATACGATACACCGGTGCCGATGCCGCGCGCCTCGAGCGCGTCGCGGACCTGCCTGCGGTCGAGCTGCAGCCGGTCGAGCGGGAGGAGCACGCTCCACATGTTCCACGACTGGCCGTCGCCGGGGACGGGGCGCGGCGGCAGGAGGCAGGACGGGTCCGCGGCGAAGCGCTGGAAGTACCGCTCCGCGAGCGCGCGTCGAGCCGCGAGGAACTCCGGCAGCCGCTCGAGCTGCGCGCAGCCGATCCGCGCGTTGACGTCGGGAAGGTTGAACTTGCCGCCCGGGAACGCGACGTCGCGCGTGCGGTCGGGCAGGTACGTGATGCCGTGGAAGCGCAGCGCCTCGACCCGCCGCGCCTCGGCATCGTCGTTGACCACCAGCGCGCCGCCTTCGATCGACGTGATGTTCTTGTTCGGGTGGAAGCTGAACGTGACGAGGTCGCCGACCGCCCCGACGTT
>DASQBO010000497.1:0-5673 GCA_035635175.1 Casimicrobiaceae bacterium
GTTCCGCGGGATCGTCCCGGCATCGTTGCCCTTTGCGGCGCACACGCGGCGGGTTTGCGCCGGCATCGCGAACGGCATCCCCGCCATTTCCATCTTCGACGTGACGTCCCAAAGCTCGTCCTTGCCTTGCGGGTCAGCCCGGCCCGCCTGTGCCAGGGCGGGGGCCGCGGCGAGCGCGGTCAGCGACAGAACGGCGGCAAGGCAAACGAAGTGCGCAGGCTTCATGCGGTTCCTCCGAGGCGGAAATGTCCGCCGCGATTGTACGCGTGGGCGCGGCGTCAGCGCGCGTCCTCGACCCGGGCGAACCGCAGCACCGACGGGATCTCCGCGTCGAAGTCCGTCCAGCCGTGGTCGCCCCCGCCCAGCACGTATTGGTGCGCCCCCGCGTAGCGTTCGACGGCGACGCGCCAGTCGAGGACTTCGTCGCCCGTGCGCGCGAGGAGGAAATAGCGCTCGGGCCGCGTGATCCGCGCAAGGGCGAGCGCGCGCAGCGCCGCAAGATGCGCTTCGGTCACCTCGAACGCCTCGCCGGTGTGCAGGTTGAGCTGCATCCCCGCGAACGGCCGCAGGTCGTCGTACGGCCGGATCGCGGGATTGATCAGCACCGCGCGCGCGCCGAAGCGCTCCGCGAGGTGCGTCGCATAGAACCCGCCGAGCGAGCTTCCGACCAGCGTCAGCGTCGCCGGCGCGTCCTTGCCGAGGGTCTCGTCGATCCACGCCGCGAGGCCGGCGACCGCCGCTTCGGGGTCGGCGGACAGCGCCGGGACGTGCAGTCGCGGCCGCGCGGCGGCGGGCAGCGCCGCGATCGCGCGCGCGAAGCGCTGCGCCTTCGCGCTCTGCGGGGACGAGCGGAAGCCGTGGAGGTACACGAGGCAGCTCATCGCGGGCTTCCCGCTTCGCCCTCCGGCGCGACCGCCCGCAGGAGCGCGTCCTCGAAGCTCCGCGTGTACGCCTCCATCGCCGCCGCGTGGTCGCGCGGCAGCGCCGCGCCGATGCGCGCGGCGACCTCGGCCCGTTGCCGCGGATCCCGCCCGAGACCGACGGCGATCTCGACGTACTCGTCCTCCGACCGCGCGATCGTACCGGTCACGCCGAGATGCGTGAGGATGCTCGTCGCGACGCGCTCGGCGTGACGCCGGCCGCACAGCGTGACGAACGGGACGCCCTCGGCCAGCGCGGACGCCGCCGAGTCGCCGCCGGTGTACGGAAAGGCGTCGAGCGCGACGTCGACGATGCGGTAGCGGGCGCGATCGACGTGCTCGACCTGCGCGCCCGGCACGAAGCGCACGCGCGCGGCGTCGATGCCGAAGCTCTCGGCGCGGCGCGCGTAGAGCTCCCGCTCCCACTCCGCCCACGGCGAGAACAGCAGCACCGAACCCGGGACCCCGTCGAGGATGCGCCGCCACGCGCGGAGGCAGCGCGGAGAGAGCTTCACGAGGCTCGCGAACGCCGCGAACACGATGCTCGCGCCGGCCGGACGCGGCGCCGCGCCCGCGTCCGCAGCGATGTCGACACGCCGGATCGGAATGACCGCGCCGCGCATCGGCAACGGCCGCTCGAGCTGCCAGCGGCCGGCGTCGGGCAGGTCCGCGACGTCGTCGGTGATCCGGTAGTCCGCCTGGCGCAGCCCGATCGCCCCGTGCAGGCCGAGATGCTCGACGATGACGGGCGCCGGCTTGTGCACGAGGATCCCGGGTCGCGCGCCGCCCGAGTGCGACATCAGGTCGACCAGCAGGTCGAGGCGGTCCTCGGCGATCCGCCGCGCGGCGGCGAGGTCGTCGCGGTCTCCGAGCCGTACGAAGGCGGTCGTCGCGTCGCGGAAAGCCTGCGTGAACGCGTCCTCGTGGTCCGCCGAGGCGATCGAATACGCGATCGGCTCGAACCGCGCGCGATCGTGGCGACGCAGGACCTCGAGCATGATCCAGCCCATCACGTGGTTGCGGAAGTCGGCGGACAGATAGCCGACGCGCAACGGGCGCCCCGTGCGCGGCGCGAGCGCGGCCGCCGACGCGAGGTCCGGACGGCCCCCGCGCTCCGCCTGCATGAGCCCGTCGTAGACGCGATAGAGACGGAGCAGATCCTCGGGCGCGACGTCGTGATACTGGAGGCCGGCGACGACGCTCGCCAGGGCTCGCGTGTCCGCGGCCGTGTACGACCACTCGAGCGCGAGGCGCAGGTACTTCGTCTCGAACGCGTCACCCGGCACGCGTCGCGCGGCCGCGAAGCCGACGCCGATTACGTTCGCGGACGGCGCCGCCTGCGACTCGAAGCGCAGGAAGTCCTCGAGGACTTCGCGCTCGAGCCCGCGTTCGGCGAGCGCGCTGCGCAGCAATAGCCACGTCGCCTCGTCCCGCGGGTCGAGCTCGCGCGCGCGGCGCAGGACCGGCAGCGCCTCCGCGGTGCGCGCGAGCCGCAGGAGCGCGACGCCGAGGTTGCGCCACGCGGGCGCCGAGCCGGGATCCAATGCCGCAGCTACGCGGAAGCAATGTTCCGCGTCCGCGTCCCGGTGCATTTCGCCGTAGAGCTCGCCGAGGGCGAGCGGCGGGAAGCTCCACTGCGGACGAAGCGCGCCCGCGCGCAGGAAGGCCTGCTCGGCCGCGCCGCGCGCGCCCGCGCGCCGCAGGACACGGGCCCGTTCGTAGTGCAGCTCCGGCGCCGCCGGATCTTCGGCGAGCAGCGCGTCGTAGATAGCGATCGCATCCGCGTAGAGGCCGCGGGCCGCGAGCGACTCGGCGTGCGCCACGCGGGCGCGTGTCGGAAGGGTCACGCGGGCGCGAGCAGCCCCGTCACGGCCGGCTCGCGAGACGGCGAAGCAGCCGGTCGTGGAAGCCGCCGAAGGAGCCGTTGCTCATCGCGAGGACGGCGTCGCCCGGACGCGCTTCAGCCGCCACGGCGGCGACGAGCGCGTCGATCCCGTCGTGCACCGTCGCTTTGGCGCCGAGCGGCGCCAGCGTGTCGGCGGCGTCCCACGAGAGGTCCGCCGCGTAGCAGAACACGCGATCGGCGCCGGCCAACGCCGCCAGCAGCGCGGCGCGCATCGTGCCGAGCCTCATCGTCCGCGACCGGGGCTCGAGGACCGCGAGGATGCGCGCGTCGTCCGTCGCGCGCCGCAACCCGTCGATCGTCGTCGCGATCGCGGTCGGATGGTGCGCGAAGTCGTCGTAGACGGTGACGCCGCGCACCTTGCCGCGTACCTCCATCCGGCGTTTCACGCCGCGGAATTCCGAGAACGCGGCGAGACCCACGTCCACCGGGACGCCCGCGTGCCTCGCCGCGGCGAGCGCCGCCAGCGCGTTCAGCCGGCTGTGCCGCCCGTGCTGCAGAGCGTCCGCGGGCCAGCGCAGCGTTCCCTGCGGAGCGCTGCCGTGCGTCACCTTCCCGTCGGGCGCGACGCGCCACACCGGCGTCGGCGCGCCGTCGGGGGGCGCGAGCTCCGCTCCCGAGAAGTACTCGACCTCGGACCAGCAGCCGCGCCCGAGCACGCGCGCGAGGCTTTCCTCCTCGGCGTTGACGACGAGCCGCCCGCTCCGCGGGAGGGTCCGCACGAAATGGTGGAACTGGGTCTCGATCGCGGCGAGGTCGGGAAAGATGTCGGCGTGGTCGTACTCGAGATTGTTGAGGATCGCCGTGCGCGGCCGGTAGTGGACGAACTTCGAGCGCTTGTCGAAGAACGCGGTGTCGTACTCGTCTGCCTCGATCACGAAGAACGCGCTGTCGGCGAGCCGCGCCGAGACGCCGAAGTTCATCGGCACGCCGCCGATCAGGAAGCCCGGGTTGAGGCCCGTGCGCTCGAGGATCCACGCGAGCATCGAGGCGGTCGTCGTCTTGCCGTGCGTGCCGGCGACCGCCAGCACCCACTTGTCGCGGAGCACGTTCTCG
The DNA here is from genome assembly GCA_035635175.1 of Casimicrobiaceae bacterium. GTDB lineage: Bacteria > Pseudomonadota > Gammaproteobacteria > Burkholderiales > Casimicrobiaceae > CAIWHR01. Next base: position 3,880 of record DASQBO010000497.1, read on the forward strand.
TAGAGCCACTGCGGTCCGGACACGAGCGGGCGGCCCTGGTCGAGCAGCGCCTCCGCGAGGGGGTTGCCGCGCGAGATGACGTTGCCGACGACGAACGTGTCGGCGTGCTTCGCGACGGTGTCGAGCTGCACCGCGTCGAAGCCCGGCGTGAGCTCGATGCCCAGCGCCTCGAGCTGAACGCTCATCGGCGGATAGACCTGCGCATCGCAGCCCGTCACCGTGTGACCGGCGGCGCGCGCGATCGCGGCGATGCCGCCCATGAACGTGCCGCAGATGCCGAGGATGTGCAGATGCATGATTCAGGGACCCGAAGTGAGGGAAGGCGCGGCGATCGCGGCGTCGAGGGCGGCCTCGAGGTGGCGCGCGTACCCTGCAGGATACGTCGCCGCCGCGGCCGCGAGCCGTTCGGTGACCGCTGACGCGATGCGCGCGCGCCGCGATCGATCGGAGGCGAGCGCCACGGCGAGCTCGACGTATTCTGACTCGGCCGCCGCGACCAGCTGCGGCAATCCGGCGTGGAGCAGGATCGACGCGCTCACCCGTTCGGCGTGCCGCGTTCCGGCCAGCGTGACGACCGGTACGCCCGCGTCGAGCGCGGCCAGCGTCGTGTCGCCGCCGGTGTAGGGCAGCGTGTCGAGCACGAGATCGACGACGGCGTACCGCGCGGCGCTCGCCGCCTCGCCGCCGCCGCGCGGGATGAACGCCGCGCGCGCGGGATCGATGCCGAAGCCCCCGAGCCGGCGGAGAAATGCGGCTCGGTCGGCATCGACGTAGGGCGAGAAGAGCAGGACCGCCTGCGGCACGCGCTCGAGGACCGCGCGCCACAGGCGGAGGCAGCGGGGCGAGAGCTTCTGCACGGTGACGAACTCGCCCAGCACGACCGCGTCGGGGGCGAGCCCGAGCGCTTCCCGCGTCGGCGCCGCCACAGCGGCATCGCGCCGCGCGCGCCGGAACGGCAACACGCAGCACCCGAGCGCAAGCGGACGCTCGATCTGGAAGTCGGCCGCGTCGGCAACGTCCGCGTGCCGGTCGGTCAGCTTGAAGTCGACCTGCGACAGGCCGACGAGCCCGTGCGAGCCCAGGTGCGCGACGATGCGGCGCGCGGGCTTGCGGACGAGGATCTCCGGACGCGAGAACGTCGTGTGGCCCGCGAGGTCGACCAGAACGTCGCAGTCGGCGGCGGCGATCGCGCGCGCGGCGTCGAGATCCCCCGGGGGCAACTCGACGAAGCCGTCGGCGAGCGCGCGGAAGCGGTCGGTCATGGCGTCGGCCAGCGCGGCGGGGGCGAGCGAGAACAGAAGGATCTCGTAGCGATCGCGATCGTGCGCGCCGAGGACGTCGTAAAGAAGCTGCCCCATGACGTGTCGTCGGAAATCGGCGGACAGGTAGCCGATGCGCGTCCGCCCGGGCCGGCGCCCGGGCGCGGCGAGCGGCGTGCCGGCCCCGACGCGCGCGCGCGTCAGGCGATCGTAGGTGCGGTAGAGCCGCAGCAGATCGGCGCGCGCGACGTCGTGGTACTGCAAGCGCATGAGGACGCCCGCGAGCGGGCCCACCTCGCCCGGCGTGAAATCGTGCGCGAGCACCTGCGCGACCACCCTCGCCTCGCGCTCGCCGTCGCCTAGCATCCGCGCGCACTCGAGCGCCGCGCGCAGGAACGCCGCCGTCGGCGCGGCGCGAGGCTCGAAGGCGAGGAAGTCCGCGAGCGCCCCTTCGCGATCGCCGAGCGCGAGCCTCGTGTTGTAGAGCTGGTACCAGACCTGCTCGTTCGCGGGCGCCAGCTCCCGCGCGATCGAG
>DASQBO010000498.1:0-9097 GCA_035635175.1 Casimicrobiaceae bacterium
TCCTTGAGCAGCATCGGCCCGCGCACCAGCACCTCGCCGTTCCCCCCGATCCTCACCTCGACCTCCGGCGCCGGCTTGCCGACGCTGTCGAACTTGATCTCGCCGTCGGGCTGGAGGCAGACGTACGCGCAGGTCTCGGTCGAGCCGTAGAGCTGCTTCAGGTTGATCGCGATCGAGCGGTAGAAGCGGAAGAGATCGGGGCCGATTGCGGCCCCCGCGGTGTACGCGACGCGGATCCGGCTCATCCCGAGGACGTTGCGGAGCGGCCCGTAGATCAGCACGTTGCCAAGCGCATAGTGCAGCCGATCACCCAACGACACCGGCTTGCCGTCGAGGATCTCGGCGCCGCAGCGGCGCGCGACCGCCATGAAGTGGCGGAACGCCCAGCGCTTCAAGGCACCCGCGTCCTCCATCCGGATCATCACCTGCGTGAGCAGGTTCTCGAAGACGCGCGGCGGCGCGAAGTAATAGGTCGGCCCGATCTCGCGGAGGTCCGTCATCACCGTGTCGCCGGACTCCGGGCAGTTGATCGTGAAGCCGGCGACCATCCACTGCGCCAACGAGAACAGGTGGTCGCCCACCCACGCCATCGGCAGGTAGGAGAGGATGCTGTCGTCGGCGGTCAGCCGGTCGAACGCGCAGCCGCCACGCGCCGACGCGATGAAGGCGAGGTGCGACTGGCACACACCCTTGGGCTTGCCCGTCGTCCCCGACGTGTAGAGCATCACCGAGACGTCCTGCGGCGACCCCTTCGCGATCTCGCCCTCGTAGAATCCGGGGTTCGCGCGGTCGAACTCGCGGCCCGCCTCCTGCAGCCGCTCGAAGCTCGTGACCCCCTCGTAGTTGCGCAGGCCCCGCGGGTCGTCGTAGTAGATGTGCGCGAGCGTGGGCACCTGCGGCCGCGCCTCGAGCATCTTGTCGACCTGCTCCTGGTCCTCGACGATCGCGTAGGCGATCTCGGCGTCGTTCAGCACGAAGACGAACTCAGCCGCCGGCGCGTCCTGGTACATCGGCACCGGGATGCCGCCCAGGGCCTGCGCCGCGAGCATCGACCAGTAGAGCCGCGGCCGGTTGTCGCCGATGATCGCGAGGTGCATGCCGCGCCGGAAGCCCTGCGCCGCGAGGCCGCAGGCGAGCGCCCGCACCTCGTCCGCGACCTGCCGCCACGACCAGGTCTGCCAGATGCCGAGGTCCTTCTCGCGCGTGGCCGGGTGCTCGGGCCGCACCGCTGCGTGGTGCAGCAGGAGTCGCGGGAACGTGTCCGGGCCGGATGCGGCCGACGGGTCTGCCAACGCTTTCCTCCTCCGGGAAGCCTGCCGGTGTCGCGTGTTGTCCCGCGATCGTGTCCGGGGATTCTATCGGATGTAGCCGGCGGCCGGTGCTCGTTGCGGCCACACCCCCTCCTTCGGGGATCCGCGCGACCGCCGAACCTTGCGAGCATAATCGCGGCTATGCAGCCCCGGCTGTCATCCGGCAGACAATCGCCCCCGCCGCGCGCGGTCCCCTCGCTCGAATCGATGCTTCGCGGCAGCCTCTGGGCGCGCTCGCTTCCCCCGGAGCTCGTCGACCGCGTGCTCGCGGCGACCGTCGAGCGCAACGTCCCGGCCGGCCACTACGTGTGCCGCAAGGGCGAGCCCGTCTCGCACTGGATCGGGATCGTCGAAGGGCTGGTCAAGATGGCGAGCCTGTCCCGCTCCGGCAAGCTGACCACCTTCACGGGCCTCCCCGCCGGCGCATGGTTCGGCGAGGGCTCGCTGCTCAAGAGCGAGCCGCGCCGCTACGACGTTATCGCGCTGCGCGAGTCGCGGGTCGCCCTGATGCCGCGCGCGACCTTCGACGAGCTGCTCGACACGAGCATCGCCTTCAACCGCTTCCTGCTGCTCCAGCTGAACGAGCGACTGGGCCAGTTCATCGGCCAGATCGAGTACGACCGCCTGCTCGACGTCGACGCGCGCGTCGCGCGGTGCCTCGCGGCGATGTACAACCCGTATCTCTATCCCGGCACCGGCACCGACCTCGCGATATCGCAGGAGGAGATCGGTTACCTGTCGGGCGTCTCCCGTCAGCGCGTGAACCAGGCGCTCAAGACGCTTGCGCACGCGGGGCTGCTCCGGATCGAGTACGGCCGAGTCGTCGTCCTCGACCTCGCGGGCCTCCGCAACTTCGGCGCATGAGCGCCCCCGGACCGCTCCCAGACGCTCGCACCCTCCCTCGCGGAGGGGATCTGCGAAGCCGTCCAGCGGCGAGCAGGGGGGAGGCTGCGCAATGAGCGCGATCGCCCCTTCCGACGCCGAGCGTGCCACGCCGCCGGGCCCCCTTGCTCCCGCGGCGGAGCGCGCGGCGCCGGCAAGCACCCCGGCCGAGCCGGGCCTCCTCGCGTTCCCGCGGCACCTGCGCGGCGACGTCGCCGGCGGACTCGCCGCGGCGGGCTGGAATCTCGCGCTGGCGCTCGCCCTGGGCCTGCTCGCGTTCGCGCCGCTCGGACCCGACTACTACGAGATCGGCCTCTACGCCGGGTTCGCCTCGGCGATCTGGGGCCACCTGATCGCCGGCCTGCTGGGCGGCGCCGCCCATCCGGGCAGCGGACCGCGCGCCGCCGCCACGCTCATCCTGGCGAGCCTCGTCGCGGCGCTTGCCGCCGATCCCGCGCTCGCGCCGAACGCGACACGCGGCGCGGGGCTGATCGTCGCGATCGCCGGGGCGACGGTCGCGATGGCCGGCATCGCCCAGATCGTGCTCGGCGCGATCGGCGCGGCGAACTCCGCGCGGTTCGTGCCGTTCCCGTTCGTCGCGGGCTTCATGTGCGGCGCCTCCGCGCTCATCGTCCTCGCCCAGCTGACCCCGCTCTCCGGCGTCGCGCGCGCCGATCTCGCCGCCGGCGCGGCGACCGTCTGGAACGCGCTCGAGCTCGCGACGCTCGGCATCGGGCTCGCGACGGCCGCGATGATCTGGGCGGTCGGCTGGCGCTCGACCCGACTGCCCGCGCCGCTTGTCGGCCTCGTCGCCGGCAGCCTCCTCTATTACCTCATCGATCTGCTGGTTCCCGGCGCGCGGATCGGCCCCGTGGTCGGCGTCGCTCCGGCGGGCCTTCCCGTTCCGACGGCGCTCGAGCCGCTCTCCGACGTGCCGTGGGATGCGATCACCCGGCACGGCCCGCTGATCGTGACCACGACCGGGCTCATCACGTTCATCGGCACGCTCGACGGACTCTTCGCCGCCGTCGCAATCGACAACGCGACCGACGGCCGGCACAAGACGAAGCGCGAGGTGGTGGCGCACGGCATCGCCAACGTCGTCTCCGGGCTCTGCGGCGGGGTGCCGGTGGTGCTGTCGCGCGGCCTCGCGCTCGCGAGCTGGCACGCCGGCGGCCGCACGCGCCTGGTGACGGTGTACGCCTCGCTCGCGCTCGCGCTCGTGCTCAGCTTCGGCGGCGCGCTGCTGGCCCGCGTGCCGATGGCGGTCGTCGCCGGCCTGATGGTGACGCTCGGCATCGCGCTGATCGACAACTGGACCACGGGCCTCGTCGGCCGGCTGCGGCGCAAGGGAGCGCTCCGCGAGCCGGCCCTGCTCTGGAGCATCGCGACCGTCGTGGTCGTCGCGTTCGCGGAAGTGTTCTTCGGCTTCATGCCGGCGATCGGCGCCGGTTTCCAGCTCTCGGGACTCCTGCTCTATCTCGGGATGAAGCGCTCGCTCGTGCGCAGCGTCGTCGACGGCAACGTGCGGCCCTCGCGCCGCGTCTGGGGCGGCGAGGACGCGCTCCGCGTGCGCGCGGCCCGCCAGCGGATCCGCGTGGTCGAGCTCGAAGGCGCGCTCTTCTTCGGGAGCGCCGAGAGGATGAGCGACCGCGTCGAGCCGCTCGCGGGGGTCGCCGACGTCGTCGTCCTCGATTTCCGCCTCGTGACCGTCATCGACGCGACGGGGGCGCTCCTGATCGAGAGCATCGCGCGCCGCCTCGCGGCCCGCGGCACGCGGGTCCTGCTCGCCGGCGTGACGCCGCAGGGCCGGCACGGCGCCACGCTGATGGCGCACGACACGTTCCGCGACCCCGAGCTCAGGCTGTGGTTCCGCGACGCGGACCAGGCCGTCGAGTGGGCCGAGCGCACGATCCTCGAGGAGCGGGGGCTCGCGGAGCACGAGCCGATCCCGCTCGCCGCGTTCTCGCTGCTCGACGGCTTGACCGAGGCGCAGCTCGCGCGCATCGAGCACCACTTCGTCCGCCGGGAATGCGCGGCCGGCGAGGTGCTGTTCCAGGAGAACGACCCCGGCGACCGGCTGTGCCTCCTCGCGAGCGGCGCCGTGGAGATCTCGATCATCGTTCCCGGCGGCGCCCGCGCCCGCCTCGTCACCAACGCCGAAGGCTCGCTGTTCGGCGAGGTCGCGCTTCTCGACGGCAGGCCGCGCTCGGCAACGGCGCAGGCGGTGGTGCCCACCATCGTCTACGAGTTCACGCGTGCCGCGCTCTCCGAGATCGAGGCGCGCGAACCGGAGATCGCGATCCGGTTGATGACGAACTTCGCGATACATCTGTCGACGCGGATGCGCGACACGAACGAGATCCTGCGCCAGCTCGAGGACTCGCGAGGGTAACGACGCGAGCCGGGAAGCAGGTTCGGCCTCCGCCCTGCCGTAGTGGTTCGGTGCTTACCGGGGTCGGCCTCCGAACGCGCTCCCGATCGCCCCATCCCCACGCATGCTTGGGGCCCCTGCTCGCTGGTCGCGCCTTCCCCCGCGTGGGGATGCGACCGGGGCGAGTCGGCGCAGGGGGCCGGCCCCTCGATGCATCGATTGAAGTCGTCGATCAGGAGGCCGCTACCGTCCGGTGAACGCGGCGGGCCGCTTCGCGAGGAACGCGGCCATGCCCTCGCGCTTGTCGTCGGTGGCACAGAGGAGCCCGAACACGTCGGCCTCCATCGCATTGGCGTTGGCGAGGTCGAGATCCTGGCCGCGCTGCACGAGGTGCTTCGCCATCTTCACCGCGACCGGCCCCTTCGCGGCGACCAGCCGTCCGAGCTCGAGGCCCTTCTCGAGGAGCTTTTCCGGCGGCACGACGTGGTTCACGAGCCCGATCGCCAGCGCCTCGTGGGCCTTGACCTGGCGTCCGGTGCAGACGAGCTCGAGCGCCCGCCCCCTGCCGACGAGCCGGGCAAGCCGCTGCGTGCCGCCGAAGCCCGGCACGATGCCCAGGTTCACTTCCGGCTGTCCGAACACGGCCTTGTCGGAGGCGACGATCCAGTCGCATGCGAGGGCGAGCTCGCAGCCGCCGCCGAGCGCAAAGCCGTTGACGAGCGCGATCACCGGAAACGGCGCGAGCTCGAGCGCGCGCAGCGTCGCGTGGCCTTCGAGCGCGAAGGCCCTGCCCTCGAGCGGCGACATCGCGCTCATCGCGGCGATGTCGGCACCCGCGACGAATGCCTTGTCGCCGGCGCCGGTGACGAGCAGCGCGCGGACGTCGCCGGCGCCGTTCAGGTGCACGACCGCGCGCGCGATCTCGCCCAGCACCTGCGGCGACAGCGCGTTCAGCGCCTTGGGCCGGTTCACCGTCAGGAGCCACAGCCCCGGCTCCGCGCGCTCGAGGAGGATCGTCTCGAAGTTCATGTCTTCTGCGGATATTCGTAGAAGCCGCGGCCCGTCTTGCGGCCGAGCCAGCCCGCCGCGACCATTTCCTTGAGCAGCGGCGCCGGCCGGTACTTCGGGTCGTTGAAGTCGCGGTAGAACACTTCCATCACCGCGAGCATCACGTCGAGGCCGACCATGTCGGCGAGCGCGAGCGGCCCGATCGGGTGGCCGCAGCCGAGCTTCATCGCTTCGTCGATCTGCGCGGCCGGCGCGAGCCCCTCGCCCAGCAGGAACGCGGCCTCGTTGATCATCGGGCACAGGAGCCGGTTGACGACGAAGCCCGGGCTGTTGCGGACGACGATCGGCGTCTTGTCGAGGCGCTTCGCGAACGCTTCCGTCGCCGCGACCGTCGCGTCCGAAGTCTGCATGCCGCGAATCACCTCGACCAGCGCCATCATCGGCACCGGGTTGAAGAAGTGCATGCCGACGAAGCGGTCGGGCCGCGTGACGGCGGCCGCGAGCCGCGTGATCGAGATCGACGAGGTGTTCGAGGCGAGAATCGCATCCGACCGGGCGATGACGTCGACCTGCTTCAGGATCCGGTGCTTCAGCTCCTCGTTCTCGGTCGCGGCCTCGACCAGGATGTCGCAGGGCTTTAGGTCCGCGTAGTCGGTCGTTCCCTTGATGCGCGCGAGCGCCGCGTCCTTGTCGGCGATCGTGATCCTGTCCTTCTTGTGCAGCCGCTCGAGGCTCGACGTCACGGCTGCCAGGCCGCGCAGGACCGCGGCCTCGTTGACGTCGACCATCACCACGTGGAGGCCGGCGGCCGCGCAGGCCTGCGCGATCCCGTTGCCCATGGTTCCGGCGCCGATGACGCCGACTCGATGGATCGTGCTCATGGATTTCCCCGGTGGGGTAAACGGAGGGTGCGATCTGCGATTATAGGCGCGCGCACCCGGCGCCGCGGCGTCGAAACGCCCTCAGCGCAGACGCGCGTCGCGTCGGCCGCGGCCCGCACGGCGGCGAGCTGCGACGCTTCGCCGCGGGGGGCTCGTCACCAGACCCGCGAGCAGCGTGTCGACGAACGCGGGCGCGGCGCGCGCGAGGTCGTAGGCGTCGGGGCTCTGCACCCACTCGTGCATGACGCCGATCATGAACGACTTCAGCATCTGCGCCGCGAGCCGCGGGTCGCAGTCGGCGGGAAGCTGGCCGCACGCGATCGCCGCCTCGAGCAGCGCGATCACCTCGCGGCCGCAGTCGGCGTCGGCCGCGTGCTGCCGCTGCACGACCGGCGCCAGGTCCGCCGTGAACTCGCACTTGTGAAAGATCACGTCGAACACCGCCTGCGTGCGCGGATCGCTCGCGAGGCGCGTGAGGCCAAGCACCGCCATGCTGCGCAGCCGGCCGAGCGGGTCGCCCCGCGCTTCCGCGCCCGCCGCGTCGAGCATGGCCTCCATCGGCATCGCCGCGCGCTCGCACATCGCCTCGAACAGTTCCGCCTTGTCGCGGAAGTGCCAGTAGACAGCGCCGCGGGTCAAGCCCGCCGCCGCGGCGACTTCCGACAGGGTCGCGCGCGCGACGCCGTGCGCGCGGAAGACGCGCTCGGCCGCGTCGAGCAGCGCCTCGCGCGTCGCCGCCGCTTCCTTTCGCGTCCTGCGCACCATCAGCGACCGCCCCCGTCGATTACGTGTCCCGCGCCGGCGTCCCCACGCGAAGCAGGGTTGCAAACATTCACGAATGTATGTAATTTGTGCGGCTTCGTCAAGCCGCCCTCACGAAGCGGAGACTTCAGGAGCCCCGCCATGCACCTCCCCGACCCGCCCGCCGGGCGCCGCTCCGCGCGCGCCGCTCTCGCCGCCGTCGTCGTCGCGACCACGCTCCTCGCCGCGTGCGGCGCTCCGCCGGATCAGGGCGGCTTTCACGGGATGCCGCCCGCGCAGGTGACCACGATGATCGTCTCGCCGCGGACGATTCCGGTGAGCTACGAATACGTGGGCCAGACGGCGGGCTCGAAGGAAGTCGAAGTGCGCGCGCGCGTCACCGGCATCCTCGAGCAGAAGCTCTTCCAGGAAGGCGCGCCGGTGAAGCAGGGACAGCGGCTCTTCGTGATCGATCCGAAACCGCTGCAGGCGCAGGCGGCGCAGGCGCAGGCCGAGCTCGTCCGCGCGCAGGCGCAGAAGGCGCAGGCCGATCGCGAAGCCGCGCGCCTGACGCCGCTCGCCGAGCGCAAGGCGATCGGCCAGAAGGAGGCCGACGATGCGGCGTCGAACGCCGAGCTCGCGACCGCGGCCGTCCGCGCGGCCGAGGCGAAGCTCCGCGAGGTCGACCTCAACCTCGGCTACACGAACGTCGTGGCACCGATCACCGGGCTCTCGAGCCGCGCGCCCAAGTCCGAAGGGAGCCTCGTGACCGCCAACGAGACGCTCCTGACGACGATCTCCCAGGTGAACCCGATGTGGGTGCCCTTCGCGATCCCCGAAAGCGAGCAGCTCGCGCTGTCGAAGGAAGTGGCCGCCGGACGGCTCACGCTGCCCAAGGAAAGCGCGTTCGCAATCACGATCAGGCTCGCCGACGGCACCGTGTTCCCGCGGCAGGGGCGCATCAACTTCACCGACACGCGCGTGAACCCGACCACCGGGTCCGTCGAATACCGCGCGGAGATCCCGAACGCCGACGGCGCGCTGAAGCCCGGCCAGTTCGTCCGCGTGAAGCTCTCCGGGGCGACGCGCGGCGACGCGCTCGCCGTCCCGCAGGTCGCCGTCCTCGACGGGCCGCAGGGAAAGTTCGTCTACGTGGTCGAACGCGACAAGGACGGCAAGGACGTCGCCGGCGTGCGCCCGGTGACGCTCGGCGAATGGGTCGACGCGCCCGACGCGAAGGTCGGCAACCTCTGGATCGTGCATTCGGGGCTGAAGCCCGGCGAGCGCGTGATCATCGACGGCGTCGCCAAGATTCGACCCGGCGCCCCGATCGTGGCCGACGCGCCTCCCCCCGGCCCGGCGGCGCCGCCCGGCGGAGGCGGCGCGCCGGGGACGGACAAGGCCGCGCCGCCCGCGGCGCCGAAGTCGTAGCGGCGGGACGGCGTCATGTTCTCGCGCTTCTTCATCGACCGGCCGATCTTCGCGGCCGTGATCTCGCTGTTCCTCGTGCTCGCGGGGCTCGCCGCGATGCGGACGCTGCCGGTCGCGCAGTACCCGGAGATCGCGCCGCCGGTCGTCACCGTGCAGGCCGTCTACCCGGGCGCCTCCGCGGACGTGATCGAGAAGACCGTCGCGTCGCCGATCGAGAACGCGATCAACGGCGTGCCGAACATGATCTACATGTCGAGCTCGTCGTCGTCGAACGGGATCGTGTCGATCCAGGTGACCTTCGAGATCGGCACGCGGATCGACGACGCCGCCGTCAACGTCAACAACCGCGTGAAGCAGGTCGAGCCGCGGCTCCCCGAGGAGGTGCGGCGCCAGGGCGTCACCGTCGAGCGCGGCAGCTCGTCGTTCCTCCAGGTGCTCGCGTTCTACGCCCCCGACGGCCGCTACGACGA
>DASQBO010000499.1:0-4365 GCA_035635175.1 Casimicrobiaceae bacterium
ACGATCACCGTCGCGACGGGCGCGCGGACGGACGAGATCCTCGCGCGCGGCGTCGCGGCCGGCGTCAATTTCCGCCGCGTCGACGACGCGACGCTCGGCTTGTCTCTCGACGAGACGACGACCCGCGACGACGTCGAGCGCGCATGGAAGGCGTTCGCGGGCGCGGAGGTCGGCTGGAGCGCAGGCGAGCTCGACGACGTCGCGCCGGACGCGTTGCCGGCGGCGCTCGCGCGCACGAGTGCTTTCCTCGCGCACCCGACGTTCAACCGCTATCACTCCGAGACGGAGATGCTGCGCTACCTGCGCCGGCTGGCCGACCGCGACATCGCGCTCGACCGCGCGATGATCCCGCTCGGGTCGTGCACGATGAAGCTCAACGCGACGGCCGAGATGATCCCGGTCACGTGGCCCGCGTTCGCGGACCTCCATCCGTTCGCGCCGGCCGATCAGGCGGCGGGCTACGTCGAGCTCGCGGCCGACCTCGAGCGCATGCTCTGCGCGGTCACGGGCTACGCCGCGGTCTCGCTGCAGCCCAACGCCGGCTCGCAGGGCGAGTACGCGGGACTCCTCGCGATCAGGGCGTGGCACGAGGAGCGCGGGCAGGGCCACCGCGACGTCTGCCTGATTCCGGCCTCGGCGCACGGCACGAATCCGGCTTCCGCGCAGATGGCCGGCCTGCGGGTGGTCGTCGTCGCATGCGACCGCGACGGCAACGTCGACATCGCCGACCTCGAAGCCAAAGCCGCGGCGCACGCGCCGGATCTCGCCGCGATCATGGTCACCTATCCGTCGACGCACGGGGTGTTCGAGGCCGGGATCCGGAAGATTTGCGAGGTCGTCCACGCGCACGGCGGGCAGGTGTACGTCGACGGCGCGAACCTCAACGCCCTGGTCGGGCTCGCGGCGCCCGGCGAGTTCGGCGCCGACGTCTCGCACCTGAACCTGCACAAGACCTTCTGCATTCCGCACGGCGGCGGCGGGCCCGGCGTCGGGCCGATCGGCGTCGGCGCGCACCTCGCGCCGTTCCTGCCGGGCCACCGGTACATGCCCGGGGGCGCGCGCGGCGCCGCCGCGGCCGGCGCCGTGGCCGCGTCGCCGATCGGCAGCGCGAGCATCCTTCCCATCTCGTGGATGTACGTGACGATGATGGGCGCCGAAGGCCTGCAGGCGGCGACCGAGTGCGCGATCCTCGCCGCGAACTACGTCGCGAAGCGGCTTGCCGGCAGCTACCCCGTACTCTACTCGGGCCCGGGGGGGCTCGTCGCCCACGAGTGCATCCTCGACCTGCGGCCGGTCAAGGAGACGTCGGACGTCGCGGTCGACGACGTCGCGAAGCGGCTCATGGACTACGGCTTCCACGCGCCGACGATGAGCTTCCCGGTCGCGGGAACCCTGATGGTCGAGCCTACCGAGAGCGAGTCTAAGGCCGAGCTCGACCGCTTCGTCGAGGCGATGACGGCAATCCGCGCCGAGATCCGTGCCGTCGAGGACGGTCGCGCGGGCCGCGCCGACAATCCCTTGAAGCACGCGCCGCACACGGCGGCGGCCGTCACGCGCGACGCGTGGCCGCATGCATACCCGCGCGAGCAGGCCGCGTATCCGGTGCCCGCGCTGCGCGCCGCGAAGTACTGGCCGCCGGTCGCGCGCGTCGACAACGTCTACGGCGACCGCCACCTCTTCTGCAGCTGCATCCCGCTGGAGGACTACGCGGCGGCGCGGGCGCCGCAGTCTGCCGCGACGCCGGCCTGACGATGCGCGTGCTCGTGCTCGGCGCCGGCGTGGTCGGCGTCACCGCCGCGTGGTACCTCGCCGCCGACGGGCACGAGGTCACCGTGGTCGACCGTCAGCCGGGACCCGCGCGCGAGACTTCGTACGCGAACGGCGGGCAGATATCGGCCTCGCACGCGGAACCGTGGGCGAACCCGGGCGCGCCGCGCAAGATCCTCGGGTGGCTGGGCCGCGAGGACGCTCCGCTCTACTTCCGCCTGCGCGCCGACCCCTGGCAGTGGCGCTTCGGCCTCGCGTTCCTCCGCGAGTGCCTGCCGTGGCGCACGCGCCGCAACACGATCCAGTGCCTGAACCTCGCGCTGTACTCGCGCGACTGCCTGCGCGAGCTCCGCGTGGCGACGGGGATCGCGTACGACCAGCAGGAGCGCGGCATCCTCGAGTTCTACACGGATGCGCGCGAGCTCGATGAAGGCGCGGCGACGGCCATGCGGCTGCGCGAGCTCGGCGTCCTGCGCGAGGTGAAGAGCGTCGACGAGTGCGTGGCGATCGAGCCCGCGCTCGCGCAGTGCCGCGATCGGCTCGCCGGAGGAATCTACACGGCGACCGACGAATCCGGCGACGCCCGCCGCTTCACCGAGGAGCTCGCGCTGCTCGCGGCCGGGCGCGGCGTGGCATTCCGCTTCGGGGTCACCGTGGAGGGCCTCGCTGCGGAAGGCGACGCGATCGCCGGCGTGCGCGGCGCGAGCGCCGCGAGCGGTCCGGAGACTCTCGTCGCGGACGCGTACGTCGTCGCCCTCGCGAGCTATAGCCCCTTCGTGCTGCGCCCGCTGTCCGTGCCGTGTCCCATCTATCCGGCCAAGGGCTATTCGGCGACGATCCACATCGGCGATCACCGTGGCGCGCCTACGGTTTCGCTGACCGATCTCGCGGCCAAGACGGTGACGACGCGCCTCGGTGACAAGCTGCGCATCGCCGGAACCGCAGAGCTCGCGGGCTACGGCACCGGGCTCAATCCCGTTCGCTGCGAGGCGCTGGTCCGGCGCACCTTCGAGCTCTTCCCGGACGCGGGCGAGCGCGCGTCGGCGGAGTACTGGGCGGGCCTCCGGCCGGCCACGCCGTCGAACGTGCCGCTCCTCGGCCGCACGAGGTATCGCAACCTCTATCTCGACACGGGTCACGGCACGCTCGGCTGGACGATGGCGTGCGGGTCGGGCCGCGCGCTCGCCGACGTGATCGCCGGACGCGCGCCGCACGTCGACTTCGCGTTCTCGGGGGCTTGAGCCCGCGTTTGCTGCATCGCTAGAATCGCGGCCGTCGCCCGCTGCCGATTCCCGCATGATCACCCTCGAGTCGCTCGACCGCTGGAAAGCCGCCGCGATCCACCTCGGCCTCTCGGCGCTGATCGCGCTGACCGTCGTCGCGGTGATGCTCGCGCTGTGGTACCCGCAGCCCTACTTCGACGCGATGGGGGGGAAGGGCCTGCTCAAGATCCTGGTCGGGGTCGACGTGACGATCGGCCCGCTGCTCACGCTCATCATCTTCGACCGCCGGAAGAAGAGCCTGCGCTTCGATCTCGCCGTCATCGCGTTGCTGCAGCTCGCAGCGCTCGTCTACGGCGTCTACGTCATGTTCGAGGCACGGCCCGTGTACGCGGTGTTCGTCATGGATCGCTTCGAGATGGTCTCGGCGGACCAGCTCGATCCCGCCGATCTCGCGGCGGGTCCGCCCGAGTATCGAGCGTTGCCGCTCACGGGGACGAAGCTCGTGGGCACGAAGCTGCCGGACAAGTCGAACCCGGAAGAGTGGAACAAGCTCGTCTTCAGCAGCGTCGGCGGGAAGGACGCGCAGAACTTTCCGCGGTATTACGTGCCGTACGCCGAAGCCGTCCCCGCAATCCTCGCGAAGGCGCGGCCCCTGTCCGCGCTGCTCGAGGGCCATCCGGAACGCGAACCCGCGGTGCGTGCCGCCGTCGCGAAGTCGGGGCAGGCCGAAAGCGCGCTTGCGTTCGTGCCGCTCATGGGCCGCGAGGGCGCGATGACGGCCCTGCTCGATCGGCGCGATGCGCGCCTCGTCGCCGTGCTGTCCATCGATCCCTACTGAGAGCGGGGAAAAGGCGGGGAACGCGAAACGCGCGGGCGCTATAATCACGGCCTTCCTCCGCGTCGCGTTCATGTTCCTTCGTCTCCTCGCCGCATCGGCATTCGCCGTCGCCGTCTGTCTCCCTGCGGTTGCCGCAACCGCGCCGTCCCCGCCGCCCGCCGCGGCCGTCCCCGCGCCGGGCGTCGCCGCGGCCGCCTATCTGCTCCTCGACTTCGCGAGCGGCGCGCCGATCGTCGCGCAGAACGCGGACGAGCGGCGCGACCCCGCGTCACTCACGAAGCTCATGACCGCCTACCTCGTGTTCGCCGCGCTCAAGGACGGCCGAATCACGCCGGCGCAGATGGTCACGGTCTCGACGACCGCGTGGCACGCGGAAGGCTCGCGGATGTTCATCGAGCCTCGTCGTGCGGTGTCCGTCGACGAACTGATGCGCGGAGTGATCGTGCAGTCCGGCAACGACGCGTCGATCGCGCTCGCCGAGCTCGTCGCCGGCAGCGAGGCGGCGTTCGTCGCGCGGATGAACGCCGAGGCGAAGCG
>DASQBO010000500.1:0-2424 GCA_035635175.1 Casimicrobiaceae bacterium
CTGCGCGGGATTCGCCTTGCCCCTGGTCGCAGCCATCGCCTTGCCGACGAGCGAGTTGAACGCCTTCTCCCTGCCCGCGCGGAACTCGGCGACGATCGCCGGATTCGCGGCGAGCACCTCGTCGACGATCTTCTCGATCGCCCCGACGTCGGAGATCTGCCTGAGACCTTTCCGTTCGATGATCGCGTCGGCCGCGTTCTCTCCGCGAGCCTCGCCGGCCCACATCGCGTCGAACACGTCCTTCGCGATCTTGCCCGAGATGGTGCCGTCGCCGATCCGCTTCAGGAGCGCAGCGAGAGCCGCCGGCCCGACGGGGGCGTCGGCAACGTCGATCTCGGCCTTGTTGAGCGCCGCCGCGAGCTCGCCGAGCATCCAGTTCGCGACGGTCTTGGCCTCGCCGCCGAACGCGCGCACCGCGTCCTCGAAGTAGCGAGCCGTCTCGCGCGATTGCGTGAGCATCGTCGCGTCGTAGGCGGGCAGCGCATACGTCTGCTCGAACCGCGCCTTCATCGCCCCGGGAAGCTCCGGCAGCGCGGCCTTCACCTCGTCGATCCACGCCCTGTCGATCGCGAGCGGCGGCAGGTCAGGATCGGGGAAGTATCGGTAGTCGTGCGCCTCCTCCTTGCTCCGCATCGAGCGCGTCTCGCCGCGATCCGGGTCGAACAGCCGCGTCTCCTGGACCACCATGCCGCCGTCCTCGATCACGTGGATCTGCCGGCGCACCTCGTAGTCGATCGCGTGCTGGAGGAAGCGGAAGCTGTTCAGGTTCTTGATCTCGCAGCGCGTCCCGAGCGGCGCGCCGGGGCGGCGCACGGACACGTTCGCGTCGCAGCGGAAGCTTCCTTCCTGCATGTTGCCGTCGCAGATGCCGATCCAGCGGACGAGCGCGTGCAGCGCCTTCGCGTACGCGACCGCCTCCTCCGAGCTCGCCATGTCGGGCTCCGATACGATCTCGAGGAGCGGCGTGCCCGCGCGATTGAGGTCGATGCCGGTCATCCCGTGGAAGTCCTCGTGCAGGCTCTTCCCCGCGTCCTCCTCGAGGTGCGCGCGCGTGAGCCGCACGGTCTTCTCGCCGGCCCGGGTCGCGATGACGATCGCGCCGCCCTGCACGACGGGGAGCTCGTACTGCGAGATCTGGTAGCCCTTCGGCAGGTCCGGGTAGAAGTAGTTCTTGCGCGCGAAAACGCTGCGTGCGTTGATCGTCGCGCCGACCGCGAGCCCGAAACGGATCGCGCGCTCGACGGCGCCCCTGTTGAGGACGGGGAGGACGCCGGGCAGCGCGATGTCGACGGCGCTGGCCTGCGTGTTCGGGGCCGCGCCGAACGCGGTCGACGCGCCCGAGAAGATCTTCGATGCGGTCGAGAGCTGCGCGTGCGTCTCGAGGCCGATGACGACTTCCCACCGGTCGTGCGCCCCCGCGCCCGCGCCCGTCGCCGCGGCGCCGATCCCCGGCGCGCTCACTCGGCCCCCTCGGGGGGCAGCGAGCCCGCAGTTGCGGCGAGCGCGGGGGCTGTCTTGTGCCAATCGGTCGCCTGCTGGAAGCGATGCGCGATCTCGAGGATCCGCGCCTCGGCGAAGTAGTCGCCCTGGAGCTGCAGGCCGACCGGGAGCCCGCGGCGGTCGAACCCGCAGGGAATCGACAGCGCCGGCGCGCCGGTCAGGTTCGCGGCGACCGTGAAGATGTCGTTGAGGTACATCTGGACCGGGTCGTCGGTCTTCGCGCCGAGCCTGAAGGCGGGGGCGGGCGCCGTCGGGCCCACGATGACGTCGCAGCGCTCCCAGGCATGGCGGAAACCCTCCGCGATGAGCCGCCGCACCTGCTGCGCCTTCAGGTAGTACGCGTCGTAGTAGCCGTGCGAGAGCACGTAGGTGCCGACGAGGATCCGGCGCTTCACTTCCGCGCCGAAGCCCTCGGCGCGGGTCTTGCAGTACATGTCGGCCAGGTCCGCGTACCTGGCGGCGCGGTGGCCGTAGCGGACGCCGTCGAAGCGCGAGAGGTTCGACGACGCCTCGGCCGGCGCGATCACGTAGTAGACCGGCACGGCGAGGCCGACGTTCGGCAGCGTGATCTCGACGGTCGTGGCGCCGAGCTCGCGCAGCACGGCGACCGCCGCGCCGACCGCCGCGGCGACCTCGGGCTCGACGCCGTCGCCGAAATACTCCTTCGGCATCCCGACGCGCACGCCGGCGAGCGGCTTCGGGGCGGCCGGGGAACGGAGCTGCAGCGCGTAGTCCTCGGCCGGCCGCGCGAGCGAGGTCGAGTCGCGCGCGTCGTGGCCGGCCATCGCGTTCAGCAGGAGCGCGCAATCCTCCGCGCTCCGCGCGAACACGCCGGGGGTGTCGAGGCTCGACGCGAACGCGACGAGCCCGTAGCGCGAGCAGGCGCCGTAGGTCGGCTTCAGGCCGCAGATGCCCGACAGGGAT
>DASQBO010000501.1:0-6376 GCA_035635175.1 Casimicrobiaceae bacterium
GAGGACGCCGATCGGCGTGCTGACGAGCGTGGCGGTGCCGACGATCATCACGCTGCCGAGAATCGCATTCAGCAGGCCGCCCGCCGACCCCGGCGGCGGCGTCATCTGCGTGAATAGCGTCGGCGACAGCGCGGCGAAGCCGCTGCGCAAGAGGATCGCGAGGATCCAGAACAGGAACAGCATTCCGAACGCCATCGCTCCGAGCGACATGAGCAGGTTGAACCGGTTGACCCAGAGGCGGCGCCGGTAGAGCGCCGACGTGCGCGCCCTCATGTCCGTCGCCCCTCGCCGCGGGCGAGCTGCGCGATCAGCAGGCGCGAGCAGGCGAGCACGATGAAGGTGAGCACGAAGAGCGCGAGGCCGAGCGAGATCAGCGACGCGCGGTGCACCGGATCGGCCGCCTCGTTGAACTCGTTGGCGAGCGCCGAGGCGATCGAGTTGCCCGGCTCGAACAGCGCCGCGCTGATCCGATAGGCGTTGCCGATGACGAAGGTGACCGCCATCGTCTCGCCGAGCGCGCGGCCGAGTCCGAGCATGATCCCGCCGATCACCCCGATCTTGGTGTACGGCAGGACCACGTTCCGGACGACCTCCCACGTGGTCGCGCCGAGGCCGTACGCCGACTCCTTCAATACCGGCGGGACGACCTCGAAGACGTCGCGCATCACCGATGCGATGAACGGAATGATCATCACGGAGAGAATGAACCCGGCGGTCAGCACGCCGATGCCGTTGGGCGCGCCCTGGAACAACGCGCCGAGGACCGGGACGCGGCCGAGCGTCTGCGTGAGGAGCGGCTGCACGTAGTCGCCGAAAAGCGGCGCGAAGACGAAAAGCCCCCAGATGCCGTAGATGATCGACGGGATCGCCGCGAGGAGCTCGATCGCGGTCCCGAGCGGCTGCCTGAGCACGACCGGGCACATCTCCGTCAGGAAAATCGCGATCCCGAAGCTCACCGGGACGCCGATCAGGAGCGCGATCGCCGAGGTGACGAGCGTGCCGTAGATGGGCGCGAGCCCCCCGAAGAGACCCTTGACCGGATTCCAGGCGTTCGTGAAGAAGAAGCCGGCGCCGAACTCGGTGAGCGCCGGCGTCGCGGCGATGCCGAGCGCGATCAGTATGCCGGCGAGGAGCCCCAGCACGAGCAGCGCGAAGAACAGCGTCGTGCGCTCGAACGCGCGGTCGCGCCACGCGCCCGGGGTCCGACGCTGCGCAGGTGGTGCAGGCGGTCGCACGGCCCGCGGCAGCGCGTCGGCGATCATTCCAGACGGCAGGGGAGCGGCGACCGCATCGTGCGGCATGATAACTCCGGAGAAACCGGGTCAGAAGCTCCAGAGCGACTTGCCCGCGCCGTCCCTGACCTGCGCGCGCCACACCTCCTCGATCTGCGCCACGAGCGCCGGCGGCAGCGGCACGTAATCGAGCTCCTCCGCCATCTTCTGGCCATTCTTGAACGACCAATCGTAGAACTTCATCACCTCGACCGCGTTCTGCGGCTTGTCCTGCTTCACGTGCAGCAGGATGAACGACGCGCCGGTGACGGGCCAGCTCGCCTTGCCCGGCTGGTTCGTGAGGATCGCGCCGAAACCCGGTGCGTTCTTCCAGTCGGCGCCTGCCGCCGCGGCCTGGAAGGCCGCGTCGTCGGGCTGGACGAACTGACCGTCGCGGTTCCGGATCGAGCCGTGCGACATCCTGTTCTTCTTCGCGTAGGCGTACTCGACGTAGCCGATCGACCCCTTGATCCGCTGCACGTACGCCGCGACGCCTTCGTTGCCCTTGCCACCGACGCCTTCCGGCCAAGCGACCGCGGTGCTGGAGCCGACCTTGTCCTTCCAGTCGGGGCTGACCTTCGACAGGTAGTCGGTCCACAGGAACGTCGTGCCCGAGCCGTCCGAGCGGCGCACGACGGTGATCGGCTCGGCGGGCAGCTTGAGCGCGGGGTTGAGCTCCGCGATCGCCTTGTCGTTCCACGACTTGATCTTGCCCAGGTAGATGTCGGCGAGCACCGGCCCCGTGAAGCGGATCGCGCCCGGCGTCACGCCCTCGAGATTCACCACCGGCACGACGCCGCCGATGATCGCCGGAAACTGCATGAGGCCCGCCGCCTGCAGGTCCTCGGGCTTCAGCGGCATATCGGACGCGCCGAAGTCGACGGTCTTGGCCTTGATCTGCGCGATGCCGCCCCCCGACCCGATCGACTGGTAGTTCATGCCAATGCCCGTCCTCTGCTTGTAGGCTTCCGCCCACTTCGCGTAGATCGGGAACGGAAAGGTGGCGCCGGCGCCGGTGATGTCGACGGCGGACGCGGTGGACAGGCCGAACGCGAGCGTGGCGGCGGCGACGAAGGCAGCAGGGAGCACGTTGCGCATGCGGGACTCCAAGGGTCACGGAATCCGCGCATTCTGGTCGGCGCGTATTACAGCCGCGTGACGCCCGCGGCGACGCCGTGTGACGGCGCCGTGACGGGCGTCACGCCCCGGCGAGCGTGGGCCAGCTCATTCGCCAATCGATCCGCGCGGCCTCGCGCTTGAGCCGTTCCAGCTCGGCGTACGCGATCCGATCGGCCGGGTTCTCCCCGAGCGCGGCTAACGCCCGCCCGCGCGCGATGAGGAAATCGACGTAGGGCAGCCGCTCGTCCCGGGTGAATGCGTCGAGCGTATCCACGTGCTCGCGGACCCGGCCCCATTCGCCGCGCGCGAGGGCGTCGTCGATGCCGAGGCGGTGGAATCCGATCTGGCTGTGGCCGAGGGACCCTTGCCTGAGCATGGTCAGCACTTCGTCGCGGCAGCGCTCGCGCTCGGGTCCCGCCTCCAGCATCCGCGCCTCGAGCGCAAGCACGAGCGGCCCGCAGAACGGCATTGCGGTATCGCGCGCGAGGGCGAGCGCGCGCACGTTGCGTTCGCGCGCGCCTTCGAGATCGCCGTGCACGAACCGCGTCTCGGCGAGCACGCAGAGCAGCAACGCCTGGTAGCGCCGGGCGCCGAGCGACTCCGCCAGTGCGAGCGCTCGCGTGCAAACCGGCTCCGCCTCCTCGTAATGGCCGCGAAACACCAGAAGCACGCCGCGCGCCTCGAGACCGAACATCTCAGCGTGACGGTCGCCGACCCGGCATGCGAGCGCGTGACCCGCGCGCATCTTCTCGATCCCGGCGTCGAACTCGTTCATGTACATGCGGCAGAAGCCGCCCATCACGAGGTTGGGGATCGCGATGCGCACGAGCCCGTGCGCCTCGCACAGCGCGACGCACTCGTCGAAGCGGGCGAGCGCCGTGCGCATCCGGCTCGTCGCGTAGTACGCGTCGGCGAGCCCGCTCACCGCCCGCGCGATCAGCGCGGGATCGCCCAGCGCCCGCGCGTGGACGGCGCCCGCTTCGTGCGCGGCCCGACACGCTGCGTTGTCGCCGCGCGCGAACTGCACGTTGCCCCGCGTCGCGTGAAGCTCGGCCAGCTCCCGGGTGAGCCCGTGGCTCGTCGCGATCGGCTCGGCGTCGGCGAGCATCGCGAGTGCCTCGTCGACATTCGCGATCAGCCGGTGGCCGGCCGCGAGCCCGAGGAGCGCACGGCACCGCTCCACGGGATCCGAAGTTGCCGCAAGCGCCCGCGTGAACGCTTCAACGGCCGGGGCACCCTCGCCTGCATCGCAGCGCAGGCGCCCGCATTGCAGGTTGAGCGCGTAGACGTCGGCGGCTTCGCGCGCAAGCGCGGCGCCGCGTTCGGCGAGCGCGAGCGCGCGTTCGAGATGGAGCGCTTCGGATTGAGCGCGCGCGGCCCCGAGATACGCCTGCGGGGCCTCCGGCGCTTCGGCGCGGTCAAAATGCTCTGCGCGCAACGTCGGATCGCGCTCTCCGTACCATGCCGCCGCGGCGCGATGCAGTTCGGCACGGCGCGGGCGCGTGAGCGAGCCGTAGACACCATCGCGGATCAGCGCGTGCGCGAACAGAAACTCCTCGCCGTCGGGCCGCACGAGCGACGCCGCGAGCAGCGCCGCGCAGTCGTAGTCGGGCGTCGCGATCAGGTGGCGCAGAAGCGCGAGCGGAAAGCGCTGGCCGATCACGGCGGCTGCGCGCAGCGCGGCGCGATCGCGCTCGTGCAGCCGGTCGACGCGCGCGAGAACGAGGCTCGCGAGCGACGCGGGAAGCCGATCCTCGCTGTCGTCGGCGGTTCGGAGGAGTTGCTCGAGGAACAGCGGGTTGCCGCCGGCGCGCTCGATGCACTTTTGCGCTAGCCGAGCCGAGCCTGCAACCAGCCCAGCGGCAAGCGCGACGGCATCCGCATCCGACAGGGGGGCCAAGTCCAGCGTGACCAGCGGAACGCCCGCGAGCGACGCGCGGAAGCCGCCGGCAAGCGGGTCGCCGTCGACGCGCGACGTGAGCACGAGGACGGCGCGCATCTTCGTCACCGCGCGTGCGAGCTCGGCCACATAGCCGAGGGTCGCCTTGTCCGCCCAGTGCAGGTCCTCGACGGTGATTAGGAGCGGTCTCGCGCGCGACGCAGCCGCTGCGAGCCGCACCAGCACGCCGGTGCGAGCGCGCTGGCGCGCGGCGTTGTCCATGGCGGCGTAGAGCTCGCGGCTGCCGTCCGGCGCCGGCAGGTCGAGCAGGTCGGCAAACGCCGGCCGCGCATCGACGTCGATAGTTCCCGTCCCGGCCGCCGCGTCGAGCGCGCGCGCGCGCTCGTCGGCCGCGGACGCCGGTGCGAGCCCGACCAGCGACGCCACGATGTCGCGGACGGGATCGCGTCCTTTCGCCGTTCCGAAATCGAGCACGAGACCGGTGTGACAGGCGAAGCCCTCGGCCATCGCGATGCGCGTCAGCTCGCCGACGAGCCGCGACTTGCCGATGCCGGGGTCGCCACGAACGTGGATGATCGTCCCGGTGCCTCCCCCGACGCACGCGCGGACCAGCGCGGACAGTTGTGCGAGCTCGGCCGCCCGTCCGACGAAGGGCGGGGTCGCGCCGGCGTCGCCGTTGCCGCCGAGAGCGTCGAGCCGCCAGGCATCGACGAGTCGGTCGAGGCCCTTTATGGAGAGCGCGGGCAGCGGCGTGCATACGGCCTCGCGCGCGATCGCGTCGTGGACGGCACCGTCGAGGACGATTTCGCCGGGCCCGGCAACGCCAACGAGCCGGGAAGCGAGATTCACGGACGGCCCGACGACCGTGTACGCGCGGTGCTCGCCGGCCCCGACGCCGCTCGCGACGACTTCGCCGGCGGCGATGCCGATGTGCACGGTCAGCGCGCGCCCGAACGGCATGCCGATGTCGGGCATCGCGCGCTGGATCGCGTCGGCCGCACGCACCGCGCGGGACGGCTCGTCGCCGTGCGCGACCGGCGCGCCGAAGAGGGCCATCACCGCGTCGCCGATGTGCTTGTCGACGCGGCCGCCGAAGCGATCGACGATCGCGTCGACGACGCCGAAGTAGCGTTCGAGCAGCCGGTGAACGTCCTCCGCGTCGAGCCCCTGCGACAGCCGCGTGTAGCCGCAGAGGTCAGCGAACAGCACCGTCACGGTTCGGCGCTCGGCCTCGCCCGGAGCGACCGGCGCCGACGTCGCCGTCGAGGAGGCGCCCGCGAGCGCGGCACCGCAGCCGCCGCAGAAGCGCTCGGCGGGTTCGTTCCCGAAGCCGCACGCGGCACACGACACCGTCAGCACGGCGCCGCATTGCGCGCAGAACCGCCGTCCGGCGCGGTTCCCGGCGCCGCAGGCCGCGCAGGCGCTCGTCTCGGCCGCCGTCAACTCCGCATCTCCGTCACCCGCTCACGCTGCAGCGCGCGCCGAGCGGGTCGCGGCAGAAGCCGACCGCGAGGTCCATGTCGGCGACGAAGTGGATCGCGTAGGTGAACGCGACGGCCATCGCTTCCCTCATCACGGCGCGACCGGCTCGCGATGCCGGTCGATCCAGTAGGCCCAGACGATGAAGAGCCAGCCCAGGAGCCCGCTCATCGCGAGCGCCGTCACCGAAGGCGGCGGCGGGCCGAAGACGGCGGCCGCGTAGATCGCGGCGAGCACCGCGATGAAGGCCGCGAACGCGTACGTCCCGGCTCGGTCGCGCGGGCGCGTCGCCCCGACGTAGAGCCACGCGCCCGCGCCGAACACCGCGAACTCGACGACGAGCGTGCCAGGGAGCGAGTACCAGAGACCCAGCCCGACCTTCGGACCGCCCGGCCACAGCGGCATGTCCGGCCGATGCGAGGCGAAGTCGAGCACCCAGTGCGAGACCACGAGCGCGGCGATCCAGGCGGCGCCCGTGCGGTCGCGCCGCAGCGCGTAGTAGCTCCCGGCGAGCAGTGCCGCCCAGACGGCGCCGGCGACGAGGCTGTGCGTGTAAGGATAGGACACGAAGCGGAGCGGCGTCACGGCCGTCACGCCGGGCTCGATC
>DASQBO010000502.1:0-4701 GCA_035635175.1 Casimicrobiaceae bacterium
TCGACGATGCGCCCCTGATCCATGAAGATCACGCGGTGTGCGACCTTGCGCGCGAAACCCATCTCGTGCGTCACGACCATCATGGTCATGCCCTCTTTCGCAAGCAGCACCATGACGTCGAGCACTTCGTTGATCATCTCGGGATCGAGCGCGGAGGTCGGCTCGTCGAACAGCATGCAGATCGGATCCATCGACAGCGCGCGCGCGATCGCGACCCGCTGCTGCTGGCCGCCCGAGAGCTGCCCCGGGAACTTGTCCTTCTGCGCGTTGAGGCCGACCCGGTCGAGGAGCTTGAGCCCGCGCTCGACTGCCTCGTCCTTGCCGCGGTTCAGCACCTTGACCTGCGCCAGCGTCAGGTTCTCGGTGATCGACAGGTGCGGAAAGAGCTCGAAGTGCTGGAACACCATCCCGACGCGCGCGCGCAGCTTGGGAAGGTTCGTCTTCGGGTCTTGCACCGCGATGCCGTCGACGGTGATCTGGCCCTTCTGGAAGGGCTCGAGCGCATTCACGCACTTGATGAGCGTCGACTTGCCCGAGCCCGAGGGCCCGCAGACGACGATCACCTCGCCCTTCTCGACCTTGGTGGTGCAGTCGGTGAGCACCTGGAACTGGCCATACCACTTCGAGACACCGTCGACGGCGATCATGGGCATGGCGGCGGTCCTTGGCAGCGCTATCGAATGACGGCGATCTTCTTCTGCAGCCGCTTCACGCCGAAGGACAGCGTGTAGCAGAGCACGAAGTAGACGACGGCGACGAACAGGTACATCTCGATCAGCCGGCCGTCGCGCTGCGCGATCTTCGAGGCGGCGCCGGTGAAGTCGGTGGCCGAGATCACGTAGACGAGCGAGGTGTCCTGGAACAGGATGATCGTCTGCGTGAGCAGCACCGGGATCATGTTGCGGAACGCCTGCGGCAGGATCACGAGCCGCATCGCCTGCCCGTAGGTGAGGCCGAGCGCGTACGCCGAGTTGACCTGGCCCTTGGGAATCGACTGGATGCCGGCGCGCATGATCTCGCAGAAGTACGCGGCCTCGAACATGATGAACGTGATGATCGCCGTGCGCTCCGCCCCGATCTGCGGCGGCCGCTCGCCGCCGATGATCATCTGCAGCACCTGCGGCATCAGGAAGAAGAACCAGAACAGCACGAGCACGAGCGGGATCGACCGCATCAGGTTGACGTAGCCCGCGGCGACGTTCGACAGCACCTTCGACGCGGAGAGCCGGGCGAGCGCCAGCAGCGTGCCGAAGAAGAGGCCGCCGAGCGAGGCGATCGCGGTCAGCTGGACCGTGTAGAGGAAGCCCTTCCAGAGAAAGGGCAGCGACCGGCCGATGACGTCGAAGTCGAGGTGCATCGCGGGCCCCGGCCCTTACTTGCCGCCGCCGATGTATCCCGGGACCGCGACGCGCTTCTCGACCACGGCCATCACCCGGTTCGCGGTCATCGCGATGACGACGTAGACGACCGTCGCCGCGGTGAACGCCTCGAAGAAGTGGAACGTGTACTCCCCGATCTCGCGCGAGCGGAACGTGAGCTCGGCGAGCCCGATCGTGAGGGCGATCGACGAGTTCTTGATCAGGTTCATCGTCTCGCTGGTGAGCGGCGGGATCACGATCCGGAACGCCATGGGGAGGAGCACGAAGCGATAGACCTGCGGCTGCGTGAGGCCGAGCGCCATCCCCGCCATCCGCTGGCCGCGCGGCAGCGACTGGATGCCGGCGCGGACCTGCTCGGCAACGCGCGCCGAGGTGAACAGGCCGAGGCAGAGCACGGCCGAGAGGAATTGCGCGTCCGCCGGATCGGCCCTGATCATCCAGGCCTTGAGCGGCGGGACGAACTCCGGGACCACGAAGTACCAGAGGAACATCTGCACGAGGAGCGGGATGTTGCGGAAGAGCTCGACCCAGCCGTTGCCGAGGCGGACGAGCCAGGGCGATTGCGTGGTGCGGATCGTGCCGACCAGCGAGCCCACGGCCATGGCGATCACCCACGCACAGGCGGAGACGCCGAGCGTCCACCAGAGCCCGGAGATCATGAGCTCGAGGTAGGTCTCGCCGCCTCCGGGCATCTCCTGGAAGAAGACGCCCCAGTCGAGGTCGAATTTCAAGGCTCGCCCTCCCGAACTCTCGCGTCAGCCCTCGGAGGAAAAACGAAGGGCCGGCGGCGCTTTCCCGCCGTCCGGCCCCGTTGTCGGTCAGCCGTCGCCGGCACCGACGCTATTCGACGCCCTTGTCGTTCGGGTTCGCGAATGCCGCCTTGATCGCCGGCGTCTCGGGGAAGTTCAGGTTGGCCCCCTTGGGCGGGATCGGGCTCGTGAACCACTTGGCGTAGATCTTTTCGATCTCGCCCGACTTCATCACGCCGCCGATCGTCTTGTCCACGAGCGCCTTGAACTGCGGATCGTCCTTGCGGATCATCATGCTGTACGGCTCCTGCCGCAGCGACTCGGGAATGATCATGAAGTCGCCCGGCTTGTCCATGTTGGCGATCTGGCCAGCGAGCAGGATGTCGTCCATCACGAATGCGGCGGTGCGGTCCTGCACCATCAGCAGGAACGATTCCGCGTGATCCTTGCCGTAGATCTCCTTGATGTCGATGTTCTTCGTCTTCTCGTACTTCTTGAGCAGCGGCACCGAGGTCGTGCCCGACGTCGTCGAGATCGTCTTGCCGTTGAGGTCGGCGAGCGTCTTGATGCCCGAGCTCTTCTTGACCGCCGCCGTCACGTTGATCACGAAGTAGGTCGGGCCGAACGACACCTGCTTCTGCCGCTCGACGCTGTTCGTCGTCGAGCCGCACTCGAGGTCGATGTTGCCGGCCTGCAGCTGCGGGATCCGGTTGCTCGAGGTCACCGGCTGCAGGTTGACCTTGAGGTTCGGCATTTTGAGGTCGGCCTTGACCGCGTCGACGATCTTCATGCACAGGTCCATCGCGTAGCCGATCGGCTGCTGCTTGTCGTCGAGGTAGGAGAACGGGATCGACGATTCGCGGTAGCCGACCGTGATGGCGCCCGTGTCCTTGACCTTCTTGAGGGTGCCCGTGAGATCCTGCGCCTGCGCGGTGACCGCGAACGCGGCGGCGACGACGGCGAACAGCGTGTTGCGGTACAGCTTCATGGAACGCCCTCCTGTGGCGCGGCCTGTGAGGCCGCGGGGGATACGATGCGTGGGTGGAATAGGTCGGCCGCCCGAAACACCCGCTCGGGCGGTGCTGGCCCGCTAGTGTAGCGGCGCGCCGGTCGGATTGTCCACGCGGCGCGACGCGCGGCGCACAGGGGCGGCGGCCCTATAATCGGGCCATGTCCGGAACGCCGGCGCTCGTGCCCGTGATGCGCACCGCCGACCTGCGACGGGTCGAGGCAGCGGCACGGGGCGAGCCGCTGATGGAGCGCGCAGGGCTCGCCGCGGCGGAGGTCGCCCGCGCGATGGCCGGCGATCGCGGCGGCGGCATCACGGTGCTGGCGGGCCCCGGCAACAACGGCGGCGACGCCTTCGTCACGGCCCGCTGGCTGCGGCGCTGGTTCTTCGATCCCGTCGTCGTGTTCCGCGGCGACCCCGAGCGGCTGCCGCCCGACGCGGCGGCAGCCCGCCGCGCGTACGTCGGCGACGGCGGCAGGACGGCCCGTGAGGCGCCGAGCCACGTGCGCGACCGACTGATCGTCGATGGCCTCTTCGGCATCGGGCTCACCCGCACGCTGTCGCCCGAATACGCCGCGCTCGTCGAACGCGCGAACGCAGCCGGTGCGCCGATCCTCGCGCTCGACGTGCCGACGGGCATCGATGCGGACACGGGCATCGCGTACGGCGCCGCGATCCGCGCGGAAGCGACCGCAACGTTCCTCGCCCTCAAGCCGGGGCTCGTCATGGGCGACGGCGTCGACTGCGCGGGTACCGTGTCGGTGCACGCGCTCGGCGTCGACGTCGAGGCCACGGCGCCGCGCGGGCATCGCCTCGACTGGCCCGTCCTCGCCGACGCGCTGCCGGACGTGCTCCGGCGCCGCGTGCGCAACGTGCACAAGGGGACGTTCGGGACGCTCGGCATCGTTGGCGGCGCCCCCGGCATGGTCGGCGCGCCGCTCCTCGCCGGTCGCGCCGCGCTGCACGCCGGCGCCGGCAAGGTGTGGATCGGGTTCGCCGCGCGAGAGCACCCGGCCGTGGACTGGGCGCAGCCGGAGCTCATGCTGCGCCCCGCCGCGCGGGTGCTGGGCGCAGGAGCCGACGCGCTCGTCTGCGGTCCCGGACTCGGCACCGACGACACCGCCGCCGAGCTCGTCGCCCGCGCCCTCGCCGAGCCCGTGCCGCTCGTCGTCGATGCCGACGCGTTGACGCTGCTCGCGGCGAGGTCCGACCTCGCCTCGGCGATCGCGGCCCGCGCGGCACCGACGATCGCAACGCCTCACCCCGCCGAGGCGGGGCGGCTGCTCGCGCGATCGGTCGCCGACGTGCAGGCGGATCGCATCGCCGCTGCCCTGGCGATCGCCGACAAGCTCCGTGCCTCGGTCGTGCTCAAGGGCGCAGGCAGCGTGCTCGCGCATCCGGACGGTCGCTGGGACGTCAACGCCAGCGGCAACCCCGCGCTCGCCTCGGCCGGCACCGGCGACGTCCTCGCCGGCTTCGCGGGCGCCTTCCTCGCGCAGCGAATCGAGCCCGTGATGGCGCTGCGGCTCGCCGTGTGCCTGCACGGCGCTGCGGCGGACGCCTG
>DASQBO010000503.1:0-5885 GCA_035635175.1 Casimicrobiaceae bacterium
ACCGCGCTCTGGCAGAAGCAGGAAGAGGATATCGACCTCAACTGCGGCGAGATCGCCGACGGTACGGCCACGATCGAAGAAGTCGGCCAGCGCCTGTTCGGGTTGATCCTCCATACGGCGTCCGGCGCGAAATCCAAGAGCGAGCGCCACGGTTACGGCCAGAGCGAATTCGTGCCGTGGTACCTCGGCGCCGTGATGTGACGGCCGCAGGCCGGAAAGAGCTGGAGCAGGGGTGAACGAGTCGCGGCGCGACGCATGGTGGACGCGCCGCCGATCGCGCACGAGCAGCGGTAACCGGGCCGCGGACGCGGTATCCTGGGCCCGGATTGCTTCCACCGTGGTGGGCACGGACTTTCGGCCGGCCGACCTTCGCTGACCTTCCCGTCGAGAAACGCATGAGCAAGATCCCGTCCAAACGCAAGTTCCGCTCCGCCGCCTGGTTCGGCACGCACGATCGCGACGCGCTCGTCCATCGCTCGTGGATGAAGAACCAGGGAATTCCGCACGACCAGTTCGACGGGCGGCCGGTGATCGGCATCTGCAACACGTGGTCGCAGGCGACGCCGTGCAACGCTCACTTCCGCGAGCTCGCGCAGCACGTGCGCGACGGCGTCCTCGACGCGGGCGGCTTCCCGCTCGAGTTCCCGGTGATGAGTCTGGGCGAGACGATGATGCGCCCGACGACGATGCTCTTCCGCAACCAGGCGGCGATGGACGTCGAGGAATCGATTCGTGCGAACCCCTTCGATGGCGTCGTGCTGCTCATGGGCTGCGACAAGACGACCCCGTCGCTCTTGATGGGCGCCGCGTCGTGCGATCTTCCGACGATCGGCGTCTCCGGCGGCCCGATGCTGAACGGGAAGTTCAGAGGCGAGGACATCGGCTCGGGCACGCACACCTGGATCATCACCGAGAAGCTCAAGAAGGGCGAGATGACCGTGGCCGACATGATCGAGTCCGAGGCGTGCAACTCGCGCTCGGCGGGCCACTGCATGACGATGGGGACCGCTTCGACGATGGCCTCGATGGTCGAGGCGCTGGGGATGGGCCTGCCGACGAACGCCGCCATCCCCGCCGTCGACTCGCGGCGCCGCGTGCTCGCGCGGATGGCGGGCCGGCGGATCGTCGAGATGGTGCGCGAGGATCTCCGGATGTCGCAGATCCTGACGCGCGACGCCCTCGAGAACGCGATCATGGTCAACGGCGCGATCGGCGGTTCGACCAACGCCGTCGTCCACCTCCTCGCGATCGCCGGACGCGTCGGTGTCAAGCTCACGCTCGACGACTGGGACCGGCTCGGCCGCGACATCCCGTGCCTGGTCGACCTGATGCCGTCGGGGCGCTACCTGATGGAGGACTTCTACTACGCGGGCGGCCTGCCCGTCGTGATCCGGGAGATCGGCAAGTTCCTCCACAAGGGCGCGCTCACGGTCAACGGCCGGACGCTGTGGGAGAACTGCCGCGACGCGGTCAACTACGATTCGCGGGTCATCACGCCGCTCGCGCGGCCGTTCAAGCCTCAGGGCGGGATCGCGGTGCTGCGCGGCAACCTCGCGCCCGATGGCTGCGTTCTCAAGCCCTCGGCGGCGACGCCGCGGCTCATGAAGCACAAGGGGCGCGCCGTCGTGTTCGAGGACATCGACGACCTGCAGGCGCGGATCGACGATCCGAAGCTCGACGTCGACGCCTCGTCGGTGCTCGTGCTCAAGAACTGCGGGCCCAAGGGCTACCCCGGCTTCCCGGAAGTGGGCAATTTCGCGCTGCCGGCGAAGCTCCTGAAGCAGGGCGTCACGGACATGGTGCGGATCTCCGATGCTCGGATGTCGGGTACCGCGTACGGCACCGTCGTCCTGCACACCGCGCCGGAGGCGGCGGCAGGCGGGCCGCTCGCGCTCGTCAGGAACGGCGACGTGATCGAACTCGACGTCGCGAAGCGGAAGCTCGAGCTCAAGGTTTCGGTGGCGGAGCTCGCGCGGCGCCGCGCGAAGTGGAAGCCGCCGCCGCCGCACGCGGACCGCGGCTGGGTCAAGCTCTACTGCGACACGGTGCAGCAGGCTGACAAGGGCGTCGACCTCGATTTTCTGGTCGGCAAGTCGGGTGCGAAGGTCGGCCGCGAGAGCCATTAGCCCGCGGCCACGGGGAGCGACGATGAACCCGAAGTTCTGGATATCGGCGGTGTTCCTGGCCGTGCTGTCGCTCGCGCTCGGCTACCTCGTGCACGGCTGGATATTGGCTCCGGACTATGAGCGCCTGCCGAGCCTGTTTCGCGGGGAAGCGGATGCGCAGGCGTTCTTTCCGTTCATGATCGTCGCGCACCTGCTGGTCGGCGTCGGCTTCACCTGGATCTACCTCAAGGGCCGCGAAGCGAAGCCGTTCCTGCAGCAGGGCGTCCGCTTCGGGCTCGCGGTCGCGGTGCTGACGACGATCCCGAAGTACCTGATCTACTTTGCGGTCCAGCCGATGCCCGGCAACATCGTCGTGAAGCAGATCGTGTTCGACACGATCGCGATGGTGATCATGGGCGTCGCCTGCGCCTGGATCAACCAGGACCGGCGGAGGGCCTAGCCGCGGCCTGCGGCCGCGTGCGGAGGGAGAGGGACGATGGATCATCGGAGCTGGGGGGCGCTGCTCGTGATCACCGCGGCCGCCGCGCAGGCGGAGGTGTCGCCCGCGGTCGCGCGCGGCGAGCTCCTCTACACCACGTACTGCCAGGGCTGCCACACGACGCAGGTTCACTGGCGCGAGAAGCGGCTGGCGACGGACCGGGCCGGGCTCGCGGTGCAGGTCGAGCGCTGGCAGGTGAACGGGCGCCTCGGCTGGAGCGCCGAGGACGTCGACGCGGTGGTGCGGTACCTCGACGTCCGGTACTACCGCTTTCCGGACTCCCGGCCGGCGGCGGGCGCCGGCGCCGGTGCGCCGCGAAGCTGATCCGCGCATGCCCGAGGCCGCCGCCGACCTCAACGCCGACCTGCGTCCCATGCCGCCCGCTTGCGTACGCGTCGATTGCGTGAGCAGGCCCTAACCCGGCGAGGCGAGCGGCGCGCGGTAGTCGCGCTCGAGGTTGTGCGAGCCGATGAGCGCGCCGGGCTCGATCCGCTGCGTTGCGATGCCGATGGGGCAGTGGTACTTGAGGACCGGGTCGCCCGCCACGATGGGCTCTGCGGCGAGCTTCTGCCCCATCGGCACGTGTCGCTCCACGACGAGCGGGACGCCCTCGAGCAGAACGATCTCGCCGGCCTTGAGCGGACGGAGCGCGACGGCGACGTTGTCACGGGGCGAGAGCCGCATGACCGCGGGTGCGTCCGGATCGGCCAGCATGCGGCTGGCTAGCGCGCGAGGCGCTCGCTCGGCGGTTCCATGGGCGCGCATGGTGCGCCAAGGGCGCAGCCCCGGCAAGCGGAAGCCGAAGAGCCTTTCGACAACCGTTCCGCGCCGGTGACGGCGGTGCGTCAGAACAGCGCGAGCTGCCCGTCCTGCCGTGGTGGCCGGAAGCGCGTCGTGTCGAGAGGAGCGTCGCGCTGCGCGTTCAACCCGAGCCGCGCACAGGCGAGGCGGAAGCGCTTGCGGATCAGGTCCGCGTAGATCCCCTGCCCGTGCATCCGCGAGCCGAAGCGCGGATCGTTGTCGCGGCCGCCGCGGATGTCCTGCACAAGGCTCATCACGTGTGCCGCGCGCAGCGGATGGTGCGCGTCCAGCCACGCGCGGAACAGCGGCGCGACCTCGCGCGGAAGGCGGAGCAGCGTGTAGCCGGCGTGCGTCGCGCCGGCGGCGGCCGCCGCCTCGAGAATCGCCTCCAGGTCCTTGTCGGTCAGCTGCGGGATGACCGGCGCGACGTTGACGCCGACGGGGACGCCCGCTTCGTGCAGGGCCGTCACGATCTCGAGCCGCCGGCGCGGGGCCGCCGCGCGCGGATCGAGCGTGCGCGCGAGCTCCTTGTCGAGCATCGCGATGGACACGAACACGCGGACGAGACGCTTCTGCGCCATCGCGGCAAGCAGGTCGAGGTCGCGGACGATCAGCGCGCCCTTGGTCGTGAGGGTCAGCGGATGGTCGCAGGCGGCGAGCACCTCCAGGATGCTGCGCGTCACGTTCCACTCGCGCTCGATCGGCTGGTAAGGATCCGTGTTGCTGCCGAGCGCGATCGGATCGCAGACGTAACCAGGCCGCGCGAGCTCCGCCCGAAGCAGGTCTGCCGCGTTCGGCTTGGCGAAGAGCTTCGTCTCGAAGTCGATACCAGGCGAGAGGTCGAGGAAGGCGTGCGACGGCCGCGCGTAGCAGTAGATGCACCCGTGCTCGCAGCCCTGGTACGGGTTGATCGACTGGTTGAACGGGATGTCGGGCGACTCGTTGCGCGCGATGATCGTGCGCGCGTGCTGGATGCGGACGACGGTCCGCAGCGGAGGCGGCGGGTCGGCCGCGTCCGGCTCCGCGCCCCACCCGTCGTCGAAGGCCAGGCGCTCGTCGCGGCGGAACCGGTTCGGCGGATTGAACGTCGCGCCGCGTCCTTTGGGCGGGGGCGTCGGCGCGGGCATGACGGCGATGCTAGGACGCGAGCGCGGCGTCCAGGGTGACGGTGATCGACGGCGACAGCGCACGCGAAACGACGCAGCCGGTCTTGGCGGCGGATGCGAACTCGGCGAACTTCGCGGCGTCGATGCCGGGCACGCGCGCGCGCGTCGTCATGTGGACGGCGGTGATCGTCGGCTTGCCGTCGACCTGGTCCATCGTGAGCAGCGCCTCGCTGTCGATCACCTCGGCGGTGAACCCCGCGTTGTTGAGCGCGAACGACAGCGCCATCGTGTAGCAGCCGGCGTGCGCGGCGGCGATCAGCTCCTCGGGGTTCGTCCCCTTGCCGTCGCCGAAGCGCGCCTTGAACGAGTAGGGCGTGTCCTTCAGCGTGCCGCTCTGGGCCGACAGCGTGCCGCTGCCGTCCTGCGTGCTCCCCTGCCAATGCGCGGAGGCCTTGCGCTTCATGTCCTTCTCCCGATCGGTGCCGCCAGGAAAGGGCGGCCACCCGCGAAGTCTAATCCAGACGCGCGGCCCCATCGCCGATACCCCGTCAGGGTCATTGCAGGGGCAGCCCGAGGAACGCGGCACATCGTGGCGATGTCTCACCTGCAACGGCAAAGAGGACCCGTGCGCACGCTTCCCTACGCTCTCCCCATCGCGCTCCTTGCGTGCGCGGCGCCGGCGCTGGCGCTCAGCGACGGCGTCACGCAGCAGGGGCTCCCCTACGTCACCGGCGGCATCACGACCGACGAGCGCGACGCGCTGACGGCGTCGCGCGCCGAGCGCGGCGTCCGCGTCGTCACCGTGGCGCGCGCAGGCGGCCTCTATCTGGCCGACGTTCGGGTTTCGATTGCGGACGACCGCGGCCGGCGCGTGCTCGACGCGCGACTCGACGGACCGTGGCTCGACGTCGAGCTCGCGCCGGGACGATACGTGATCGAAGCCGAATTCGAGGGTCAGCGGCAGTCGCGGCCGCTCACCGTCGGGCGCGAGGGCGGACGCGAGGTTTACTTCCGGTTCGACGCCGACACCGAGCCGGGGTCCGGCGTCGCCGTCGACCAGAACCGAAACGGCTATCCGGCCGCCGGGGCGTAGAGCCAGCCGCGGCGGATCAGCCACTTCTCGCCCTCGACCGCGGCGAACGTCACCGCCGACAACGCGAGACAGAGCGCGAGCTCGGTCGGGGAGAGCGGCTGCGTGCCGAGCACCCCGTTGAAGAACGGCAGGTAGACGGCCGCGAGCTGCAGCGCGATTGTCGAGACGACCGCGGCGAGCAGGGCGCGGTTCGTGGCGACGCCCTGGCGGAACAGCGATTCGCGTTCGGAGCGGATCGCCATCACGTGCGCGAGCTGGGCGAGCGCGAGAACGGTGAAGGC
>DASQBO010000504.1:0-14200 GCA_035635175.1 Casimicrobiaceae bacterium
ATAGATCCACGCGAACTGCGACTCGCGCTCGAGCAACCGTTTCTTCGTCATCGGGATGATGAGGAACCGCCAGGCGAGCCGCTCGTCCCACGGGAGGTCGGTGACGAGGTTGATCTCGCGCATCAGGTTGTCGGCGTTGAATCGGGGATCCTTGGCGCAATCGACGAGAAACCGGAAGAACGCCTCGAGGTTCAGCGTGTGCCCGGGGCCCGCGTTGATGAACACCGGGTTCTCGTCCGCGCTGGCGCGGTAGCTGGTGGTGTGGCAGCCGGCGCAGTTGTTCGCGACGCGCGGGAAGCCGATCGTCTTCTTCGTGAAACCGATCGGGAGTTCCCGGCCCTGCTCCCACGACACGCCGAGCGCCGCGTAGCCGCCCGGCTTCGGGAGCTTCTCGGGGAACATGCGCGGCAGGACGTAGAAGAGCCAGTATGGGATGCCGGCGTCGTTCTCGGCGCCGATCGAGCCGTAGCGGAAGCGCATCTCGGGCGTTTCCGTCATCCACGACTCCTGCGGCACGTCGCGGAAGAACTTGTACCAGCCGTAGAACGCGGCGAGCGCGACGAGGACCGCGAGCACGCCCAGCCAGCCCAGGATCTTGCCCCAGCGCCAGCCCGTGGTCCGAGAAGTGTCCATGGCGCCCCTCCTAGAACGTCTTCAGGAACTCGACCAGCGCGTCCTTGTCGGCGGGGGCGAGCTCGGTGCCGAAGCGCTTGCCCTCGTGCCCGGCGTTCGAGTTGCCGGGGACGCTCGTCTTGTACTCGAAATAGCGCCGGTCGCCTTCGTTCGGCACGTTCGAGACGAACCCGACCTTCGCCGGATCGTAGACGTCGTAGCCGCGGTAGAACTCCGGCGGGCGCTTCGCCGCGGGCTCGAGCAGGTCGCGCAGCGTCGGCACCGAGCCGTTGTGCAGGAAGGGTCCGCGCAGCCAGATGCCGTCGAGCGGCATGTTGGC
The DNA here is from genome assembly GCA_035635175.1 of Casimicrobiaceae bacterium. Lineage (GTDB taxonomy): Bacteria > Pseudomonadota > Gammaproteobacteria > Burkholderiales > Casimicrobiaceae > CAIWHR01. The sequence goes on from DASQBO010000504.1 coordinate 953, forward strand.
GTAGCCGAAGGTCTTGCGGAAATGCGCGAAGCGCCACGGATAGCCGGCGTAGAGCGTCGACTGGTTGACCGCCAGATCGTAGGAATACGAGTCGAGCCGGCGACGGTCGGTGCCGACCTCGGCGAGCGGCGTGACCTTGCCGACGTACTCGCCGGAGAAGTCGCGCCCCGAGGCGCCGTGGCAGCCGGCACAGTATTCCTTGTAGAGCACGCCGCCGCGCGCGGCCTTCGCCGCGTCGATCGGATACGGATACTTCGGCGGCTCCCTCGTCAGCAGCCAAGTCTCGATGCGCCCGACGGCGGCGACGTCGAGCGTCGGCGGCGTCGTGCCGGTGCCGAAGGCGGCGCTCTTGTTGCGCTCCTCGACCATCGTGTTGTTGCCGTCCCAGTGCAGCTGCATGCCCTTGCGCGGACCTTGCAGCCAGACGGAAGGAAAGTCCGCCGGCCCGTTCTTCTCCTGCGGCGGAAGGTCGTGCATCGGAAAGTTGAAGAGCACCTTGGCCGCGTTGAACGTGTCGACGCGGCCCCGGCCCCATTCCGGGCTTTCGTACACGAAGTCGAAGCGCCCGGCGAGCATCAGCAGCCGGTCGCGCATGAGCGCCACCGCGACCGGATAGACGACGTAGCGGTCGAGGAGGTCCAGATCCTGTCCGTTCGCCTGGGCCAGGCGCCGCGCCTCCGGCACGACGAAATCGGCGGAGAACTTCTCGTCCTTGGCGCAGGCGAACAGGAATTTCTCGAAACCCATGATGTCGAGCTGCTGCGCCGGCATCCCGAGGTACACGCGCGGCTTCGCTGCCGGCGCATCGCGCACCGTGCTGGCGTGACACACGGCGCAGTTGAGAAACGTCTTGTCGATGCCCTGGTGATGGCGCCTCGACATGCCGATCGGAAGGTCGTGGCCCTCCTCGTAGATGAGCCCGAGCGACGCATAGCCCTTGCCGGGCAGGTGTCTGGCACACACCTGCGGCAGCGCCTGGAAGATCCAGTACGGCAGGCCCGAGACGTGCTCGCCGCCGGTCGACCCGTACTTGAAGTGCTCCTCGACGTCGGCGTATTCGGTGGCGCGGTCGCCGCCGAAGCGCTGCCAGAGGTAGACGCCGAGGAAGAGCGCGAGCACGGCCGGGATCGCCAGCACCAGCATCGTCACGCGCACCCAGCGCTTGCGATACGGATCGACGAGCCAGCTGTCCTGGCGGGGGACCGGCATAGGCGGATCGTTCATCTCGGTCTCCGTGCGATCAGTCGTGCGTCCTTGCAGCGGGGCGCCCCGTGGGGGTCATCCCTCGGGCGGCAGGCAAGGCCGCAGATTCTCGTAGCCGTGCACGAGCATCTCCGCGGCATCGGGCGCGCGGCCTGTCTCCGATCGCAGCCAGCCGGCCACGATGCTCCGCAGCGCCGCGATCGCCGGGTCGGGTGCCGTCTGGACCCACGGGGCGCCGTCGCGCGACGCGAGGGGCGGCGGCATCGGCACCTTGTCGCGCGCGGCCGGCGGCGTCTCCCACATCGCCAGGCGGACGAAGATGCGCGGTGCGCACTGCGTCAGGCTCGCCGTCACGCGCTCCGGGTCGCCGGCCAGGAAATTCGGCGGCAACCTTTCCGGCGTGCGATGGCATGCGCCGCAGTAGTTCTGAAATTCGGCCGCCTGCGGGGGCAGAGGCGGCATGGCCTGGACGTAGACCTGGGGCGCCGCGAGGCCCGCGGCGTCTTCGCAGCAGCCGGCGTCAGGGTCGAGCCCGAGCGCGGCCCTCATCCTGGCGCGGCTGAACGGCGCGTCGGGCCACGCGACGTTGGCGATCGCCGCGCGGACGGACGCGAAATCCTCGGCGATCGCGAGCGTGGCCCGGCCCTTGCCGCCTGCCGGGCGCACGGTGAGTCGCTCGATGGCGTCGCCGCCGGCGGTGCGGGCACGGCGCCCCTCGCTCGTCACGATCCCGTTTTCGAGCGTGTAGTGCGTGAGCGGTGCGCCGCCGAACGAAATCGCGTCGACCGTCGTCGCGCTGCCCCGGAGCGCGAACTCGCCGACGCACTCATAGCGCTTGCCGGACATCGCGCAAACGGCGTTCAGAGTCCGGCGCGCGGCTGCGCCGCCCCGGCGCGAAAGCACGGCGTCGAGCTCGCGCACGTCGGCATCGGCGACGAGCTCCGCCAGCCCCGTGACGAAGCGCCGGGCGAGGAAGGGGTCGTCGGCGGTCCACACGTCGAGCGGCCCGCGCGGCGCGAGGGGCTCGAGGCTCGCCGCGACGTGCGACTGCGCGACGCCGGTCGCGCCGGACACGAAGGCGAGCGGATCGCGGTTGGGAAGGTCGGGGTTGGGAATCGCGAGACCCGCGGGCCAGCGCGCCGCGAAGCCGCGTGCGAGCGCTCCCGCGAGGCTCGGAGCTTCGAAGCCGCGCTCGCCCGACAAGCGGTACTGCAGCGCCGCGGTCAGCGCCGCCGCGCGGCAGCCCGTGTCGCACGCATCGCGCCAGAGGCGCTGCGTCACTGCGAAGAGATTGGCGCGTTCGGTCGCCTCGTCGATGGCGTTGGGGATGTCCACGCCTCGATGCACGGGAATGCCGTAGAAAGGCTTCTGCGCAGCGCTCAGGCGCGCCGCGATTTGCGGATTTGCGTTCGTTTCATCCCACACGGCCCGGGAAAAGATCGGCGCGTGATTCTGATGGCACGCCGTGCATACTTCTCGCGTGGCGTAGACGGTCCGCGGCGTCGCGCCGGCGCGATAGTCCCGCACGAGCTGAAATTCGAAACGTGCAGCCGCCTCGTTGTAGCTGATGACCTCGATGAGGTTTGCCTTCTCCTGGTAGCCAAGATAGAGGCGATCGCGCGCAAACATCGGCCCCGCCCCTTCGCCGGTCACCGCGACGACGACGCGCGGAAAGGCGAAGAAGTCCGGAGCGGCGGCGGTGCGCTGCAGCGAGCGCCCCAACGGGATCAGCACGGGCTTCACGCAGGCTCCCGGCGCACAGCCCGCCCTTGCCTCGATCTTGCGTACCAGCGCGTCGAAGGGATACGGCACGCCGTCCGCGGCCACGAAGTCGAACAGCGAACGGCCCACCGGCGGCAGCGACGGGCCGGGCGCGGCCGGGTCGGCCGCCCAGGCCGGGAGGTCACGGGTGCCGGCGTCCGCCATGGGGATCGCGCAGACCGCGACGATCAACGCACCGAGCCACGTCATGATGACGCGTTGCCGCGAGCGTCACTTGGCCGCGCTGAAGACGGCTCGCTGCTGCGTTCCCGGCCAGCAGTCCTCCTTGACCTGCCCGGTCTTCACGAAGGCGTCGCCGTCGCGGCCCGCGACCTCCTTGTTGTAGAGGGTGAAATTGAGCAGGAAGATCTTGCCGAGGTAGGCGCGGCCGAGGTAGAAGCCGGGCCGCACCATGCGAATCTCGTCGCGCACCTGCAGCCCGCGTCTGCCGGCGAGGTAGTCGGGACGCTCGCGGTAGCCGGGGATCTCGTCGGTGTAGAAGTAGTCGATGATCACCGACTCGCGGCGCGAATCGAGCAGGCTCTGGCCGCAATAGAGCCGCGCCGGGAACATGAGCCACTGCTCCTTTCCGCCGACCGAGATCTTCGGAATGGTCGACAGATCGCCGTCGATCAGCGGCTTCAGGAGCGTCGTGTCGTCGATCCTGTTGCGCAGGATGCGGTCGTTGCGATAGAAGACCTTCCCTCGCCAGAGGTGCTTGCCCAGAAGCTCGAGCTTCTCCGTCTTCACCTGGGCGGCGAGGCCCGGCAGCCCGCCGACGATCTCGGCGATGCGCTTCTCGCCCGAGATGCCCTTGGGAAAGAAGAGGCCGCCGTCGTACGGTCCATCCGGAATCGGCCCGGCGGTCAGGCGCGCGTAGATCTGGTCGATCTGCTCCTGATCGAAGGCCTTGAGATTCTCCGGCGTCAGCCGCGCGAGGTCGGCGGGCGGGATCGGAAACTCGTGCTCGACTTGTGCGAAATCGGGTTTCGACGCGTAGCCGGGACCGTAGGCGGCGAACTTGATGGGCGGCGGCGACTCTCCGCAGGCCGCGACCGCGAGGACGGCAACGATGACGGCGCGTCTCATGGGCTCCCTCCGCTCAGAGCGTTGCCACGAACGCGATCAGCGCCTTCTTGTCCTGCTCGGACAGGTCCTCGCCGAAGGGATGGCCCTTGTTCTCGACGTAGTCCGTGCAGGAGCTGTAGATCTCGACCAGGTGCGGGTAGCGGCGGATGGCGTCGACCAGGCGCTCGGGGTCCTTGGCGATCTCGCTCGTGACCGCGTTGAGCTCCCCGGCGATCTGCTTGCCCTCGGTCTCTCCGAATTCCTTGATCAGACGGGCATTGAGCTCGTCCGGCCTGAGCTTCGCGAGGATGATGTCATTGACGAACGCCTTGTGCCGGAAGCTCGCCATGCCGCCGACGCTGGTGCCCGCCGGGAGCACGACCGTGAAGCCGAGCACCTGTTTCTCTTCCTTGCCGTCCCAGGTGCGCGGTCCCAGCGCGATCTCGACGTCCTGGTCGAAGCGCGACAGCTTGGGAACGCGCTTGCCCGGATTGAGCAGGTCCTCCATCGAGGCGACGTAGAGCTTGAAGCGCCCTTCGACGCTCGGGTCGTACGCCCAGCATCCCGGCGCCTTGTCGGCGGCGAGCGTCTTGCCGTCCGCGTCGACGTAGGGCGAGCGATAGAAGTCGTTGCCCTTGTTCGCGGGCTTCCCGCAGAGCTCCGGCCCGATCCCGTTGTCGTGCATGAGCGGCGCGTGCGCCCACGCGGAGAGCAGCGAGATGTTGCGATAGTAGCCTCGGCCGCCGTCGTGCGGCTCCTTGATGTTCGGATCCGGCACGCGCGCGCGCAGCGTCTGCGAGCCGTACTCCTCCCAGATGTGGCCGGTCATGTGGTTCGAGTGCAGCGCGCGGCAGCGGTTCGTGCCGACCTCGGAAGCGAGCGTCGCCTGGTCCGACCCCATCCAGTCCGCGCGCACGCCGTTGGCGCCAACCGCGCGGAAGTCGCGATTCTTGAACGCGCCGCCCACCGTTTCCGGGATCGACGAATGACAGCGCGCGCAGGTCGCGGCGAAGACCTCGCGCCCGCGCGCGACGGCATTGGGGCCGAACTGCTGGTCGAGATCGCGCTCGAGCTCCGCTTCCGAATAGACGGCCTGCGGCTTGTACTTGCGCAGCGCGTTCTCCCTGGCCTGCGCGAGGTCGGTGGCGTCGGTTTCCTTCGAGGACAGGAACGCGAGGATGTTGGGAAGACGATCCTCGATCGCGCGGAAGTTCGGGCAGTCGCGCCGGCACTGGCCGATGTTGAAGGGTGTCTGGCCGAAATTGCGTCCGGCCGGGTCGAGCTGGCGCAGATCCGTCAGGTGATTGGTCCAGCACTGCTCCGAGCACGAGCCGATGTTGAAGTAGACGCGCTGGATGGCTTCGAGCGCGCCGATCGAATCTTCGCCGCCCTTGAGGATGTGATGGACGTTTTCGGTCTTGACGCTGCGCTGCCAGCACTTGCCCTCGCGGCCCGGTTCGCACCAGCAGTTCGCGTCGCCCTCGGCACAGCTTCCGACCTTGCGCCACTTGTTGACGATCTCGCCGGCAAACGTCGGCCGGACCTTCGTGTGGATGATGGCGTTCATCGTGCCCGGGTTGTTCACCTGGTCGGTCGGGATCGCCGAGGTGTCCGACGTTCCGGGCCGCGCGTGCGCGAACATCTGCGCCTCGAGCGTGGTTCCCGACATCCCGGAAGTCATGATCTCGGAGATGCGCGAGTACTGGTTGCCGATCGCGCCCTTGATGTTCTCCCACTTGGGGTGGGCAGGATCCTGCGGAGGGTTCAGCGGATCGAACGAAATGTGGCACGAGCCGCAGGCGGTCCCGATCAGGAACGGCGGCTCGATCGAGCCGTCGGCGAGGCGGCTCAGATGGCTGTCGCTGCTGTTCGGGTCCTTGGAGAGGCGGCCGCGATAGCCCTCCCAGCTCGCGAGGCTGCCGTTGACCTTGAGCCAGCGCGCCTTGTCGAAGCGCGGATTGGGGAACTTGCGGAAGCCGAGCGCGCCGGTGGAAGTTCCGAAGGCCAGGTCGCAGGAAGATTGGCGCTGATCCCTGACCTTGTGATGCGGGTCCGCGCGGTCGGCGGGAGCATCCCGGTAGTCGCAGGCAGGGTCGCGGTATCCGTCGCGTCCGACGAAGGCCAGGAGCTCGTCGTCACCGGGGCACCAGTCGAAGCCGTACGTGTCGTCGAGACTCTTGGCGGGGCAGCCGGCGCTTCCCGGAACGCAGCAGCCGGGATCGTTGATCATTCCCCAGGCGGCAAACCGGTCGTTGCGCTCGGCGGCATTGAGCACGCGGTACCAGTCGATCAGCACGTTGATGCGCTGCTGAAAGACGTAGGTGTGGAACCGGGCATTGCCGGCGGTGGCCTTGTACCAGATCTCGCGGCCCGCTCGCTCCGAGTCGTCGAGGCCCGCCTCGCCCGCATAGAAGCCCGGGTTATCAGGCCTGGCTTTGCTTATGTCCGAATTGGACGGGGGGACGGTTTGCCCGGCTTGAGCCACCATCGCGGGTGGCGGCGGAGGGGTGGACACGCCGTTCACCACAACCGCCGCGCCAAACGCCAGGAACGCGAGGACGTAAGCGGACCGTTTCACCATGTCCCTCTCCTTCGCAATCGACGCCGAACGACCCCACCGCGGACGGCGGGTTGCGAGAGAATAGCCTCCCCGAAGCCGGATGTGAACACTACAAGGATGACGTCGACGGCACCAGACCGGTCCGCCGGGCTAACCCCGGCCTCGGCACCGCCCTACGACGGCGTCGTGTTCGCGGGCGGCGGGAACCGCTGCGTCTGGCAGGCGGGTTTCTACCGCACGGTGGCCGAGGCGCTCCCTCTGGCCCCCGCCCGGGCGGCCGCGGCGAGCGCCGGCGCGGCGGTGGCGGCGGTGCTGTTCGCGGGTTGCTTCGACGCCGCCCTCGCGCATTTCAAGCGGGCGACGTCCGCCAATCGACGCAACGTCCACTGGGCCAACCTGTTCAACGGCGCGCCCGTGTTTCCGCATGCGGAGATGTACCGGCGCGTGCTGCTCGAGGTCGTCGACGATCGCGCTCTCGCGAAGCTGCGTGCCGGTCCCGAGCTGCGCGTCCCGATTACACGCCTCCCGCGGTGGCTCGGTGCGCGCAGCGGTTTCGCCGTCGCCGCCGTAGCGGACGCATGCGAGCACGTCGTCGGACCGCGCGTGCACCCGCGGCTTGCGCGCTGGCTCGGGTTTCGCGCCGACTACCCGACCGTTCGCGAATGCGGCACGCCCGAGGCGCTCGCCGATCTCGTGCTCGCCTCGTCGTGCACGCCGCCGTTCACGCCGCTGTTGCGGCACGGCGGAGAGTCCGCTCTCGACGGCGGCATCGTCGACAACGTCCCCGTCGACGCATGGGGCGAGGCGCCGGGCCGGACACTCGTGCTGCTCACGCGACGATATCGCCGGCTACCCGTGCATCCGGCACGGACCTACGTGCAGCCGTCGATGCCCGTGCCGGTATCGAGCTGGGACTACACGAATCCCGCCGGTCTGCAGGCCGGCTACGACCTCGGTCGGCGCGATGGCGAGACCTTCGTGCGGTGGTCGATCGCGAGCCTCCAGGCCGCCGGTCCTGCATGACCCGCCATGGTCCGGGACATCGACACCGAGATCGGGATCGACGCGCCCGCGCAACGCGTCTGGGACGTGCTCGTCGATTTTGCCGAGTACCCCCGGTGGAACCCGTTCCTGCTGAGCGTCGCCGGCACGCCGATGCCGGGTCGGCGCATCCGCTTCTGGTTCGAGCTGCCGCGCGGGTTCCGCGCCCCTGCGTGCGCGACGGTACTCAGAGCCGAACCCGAAAAGGAGCTGCGCTGGGCCGGGAGCGTGCCGGGCCTCTTCAGAGCCGAACATTATTTCGTGATCGAGCGTGCGAGTGCCACCGGCCTTCGCTTCCGCCACGGCGAGATCTTCAGCGGATTGCTCCTGCCGCTGGTCTGGCCGGTCCTGCGCCGCCGCGGCAGGGAGGTCCACGACGCGATGAACCGCGCGCTCAAGGAGCGCGTGGAGCACGCCGGCGCTCGGCGGTGAGAGCGCGCCACGCGCGCTTTCGGCCTCAGCGGGACCGGGCGGCGCCCCAGAGCCTTCTCAACTGCGCGAGCGAACCGTTGAAGATGTTCCGGTCGCAGAGCCCGACGCCGTCGACGCGATGGGGAGCGGGGCCGTGAACGCCGTCGGTGTACTGCCAGAACGTCCAGGTGCGAAAGGTCGGCGGCACGTTGAGCGGCCGCGGACCGTTGTATTGCGCGATCCAGAGAAAGCACTTCGACAACTGCGCATCGGGCGGCGTCGAGCCGCCGAGCTGCTCCTTGATCAGGTGTCCCGAATAGAGTCCTGGCCAGCGCCCCGTCGCTTCGCCGACGTGCTCGACGAACTCGCGCGCCTGGTCGAGCGACATGGTCGGACCGGTCAGGTTGGGCTCGTAGTCGAGCACGAGCAGCGTGCGGCCGTCCGGCTTCGTCACGTCCAGGAAGAACTGAGCCTGGTCCGAGCCGTCGCCGCCCACGCCGAAGTGATACGCGCCCCAGAGGAGCCCGCGCTCCAGCGCCTCGACGCGACGACCCGCGTAGGTCTCGTCGACGTACGTCAGGCCCTGCGTCGCCTTGTGGATCACGCCGACGATCCCCGCGGCCTTCATCTTCGCGAAGTCGACCGTCTCGTTGTGATGGGAGAGGTCGACGACGACGTTGATGGGCCTGGTCGCCGTGGTCGCCTTCGCACGTCCGCGTTTGCGCGCCATCACGGGCCTCCGGCTGTCGCGATCGCTGCTGCTGGGAGATCTTCCGGCCATGCTAGCATTTCGCGAAGGGGTGATTCATGACTGCGGCCGAACTGCCTTCCGCCGAAGCGGGCAACGTTCCCGCGAAGCGTCGACGCTGTTTCGTCATCAGCCCGATCGGCGAGGAGGGGTCGGCGGTCCGCGCCCACGCCGATGACGTGATGGAATTCATCATCAAGCCGGCGTGGGCCAAGTTCGACAGCGATCCCCCCATTCGTTCCGATCAGATGGTCGAGAGCGGAACGATCACCGAGCAGATGTTCCGCGAGATCGTCAGCGCGGACGTCTGCGTGGTCCTGCTGACCGGCTTCAATCCGAACGTGTTCTACGAGCTGGCGGTGGCCCAGGCAGCCGCGCGCCCCGTCGTGATCCTGATCGAGAAGGGGCAGGCGCTGCCCTTCGACGTCAAGGACCTCCGGTGCATCCAGTACGAAATGACTCCGATCTCCCGGCTGGTCAAGGGCGCGTTCGCCGAGCGAGTGGCGGACATGCTCGAGGACATCAAGAGCTCACGCTGGAAGGCGCCGAACCTCTTCGAGCAGGTCGGCGTCGCGCGCAAGCTCGACGACGAGCAGCAGGTGCGGCGGCTGATGGAGCGCGCGCGGCCCGAAGTCCTCCCGTTCGGAACGGACAAGCGGTACGCGCTGCCGGAGGATCCGGAACGCGAGATCTGCCTCCTGACCGGCGACATGACGGACCTTCAGAACCAATCGTTCGGAGCGGACGTGATCGTCAGCTCGGCGAACACGGATCTGCAGCTCGGGCGCTACTACGATGCCGACTCGGTCTCCGGCGCGCTGCGCTATTTCGACGCGGAGCGGTCCGCCGACGGGCGGATCGTGCGCGACTGCCTCGATCAGTCGCTGCAGGAGAACGTCAAGGCGCTGAGCATCGTCCTGCCGATGGTGCCGGGGCGCGTCGTCGCGACGCGCACCCACCAGCTCGACCGGGAGCACGGCATCAAGTACGTCTTCCACGCGGCCGCGCTGCAGGGAGCCGTCGGCGACGGTTACATGATGATGGACGAAGTGCTCGACGACTGCGTGCGCAACGTGTTCGAACGATTCGCCGAGATCGCGCCCGACGCCGGCCTGTCGTCGATCCTCTTTCCCATGCTCGGCGCGGCGACGACGAACATGGACCCGCTGGACGTTGCCCGCAAGCTCCTGAATCCGATCGTGCACAAGATGTCGACGCTCAAGGTCTGTCGGAAGACCATCATCCTGGCCCGCTACGAATCCCACCGGCAGGCCGTCTATCACGCCGCGGCGGAGCTGGGGCTCAGGGAAATCGCGTAGCCCAAGCCTGTCGGCCACGGCGCATCCTTCACTTCGGTGATCTGCCCACCATTGATGGAGACGGGACGATGGCTCACGTGACCTTCGTCCACGGGATGGCGAACAAGCCCCCGGCGGACCTCATGCTCCAACTCTGGCTGCGGGCGCTCGCACGCGACGATCCGAAACCGGAAGTCCACGCGCCGCCGAACGCCGGTCTCGATCTCGGCACGCTCGGCGCGAGCGTCGACTCCGTCTACTGGGCCGATGTTCTCTACGCGACACCGGAGACCGACGTCAGCTCGTACGAGAGCGGCGCGGAGGAGCGCGCGTCGATCGAAGGCGTGTCGGTCGCCGACGCCGCGGCAGGCACCCGCGAGGCCGCCACCGCCGACCGCTGGCGCGCGGACCTTGCCCCGGGCGAAGCGGCCTTCGTGCGACGACTCGAGGAGCAGCTGCGGTTCGAGGCCGCCGGATCGCAGGACGCCGCCGTTCGGATGGCCGTCGCCTCCACGGTCGAGCGCATCCCCCTTCCCGACTTCATCAAGCGCCCGCTGATGGAGAAGCTGCTGCGCGACGTCCATCACTACTTCTTCAACGTCGAATTCTCGCCGCGTCCCGGGGCGACCTATCGAGTCCGCGACGAACTGCAGCGGCGGTTCCTCGAGCACGTGATCGCCCACGCGGACGAGCGGCCGCACGTCGTGGTCTGCCACAGCATGGGAACGTTCGTCACTTACGACTGTGTCCGCAACCGCCCCGAGTGCCCGCCGATCGACGGCCTCATCACGCTCGGCAGCCCGCTCGGCCTCGACGAAGTCCAGGATGCGGTCGCACCCCGCGGGGGCCGTGTCGACTTCCCGGACGAGAAGCTCAAGGGGCCCTGGATCAACATCTTCGATCCCCTCGACCCGGTCGTCGGCTTCGACCCGCACTTCGCCAACGATTACCTTCGCAACGGCGCCGAGGCCGTCGTCGACGTGCCCGAATCGAGCTGGGGCGAGTGGCGGCACAACATCGTCAAGTATCTGGCGGGACCGCGAATGCGCGCCGAGCTCAAGCGCCTGCTGGCGGGCGCAGCGCTCGAATCGCTCACCCGAGCCCGCACCTCAGGTTCCGCGACTGCCGCGCACGCCATCGGCAAACGGGAGCCGGTCGCGCCCGAATCGGTTCCGAGCACGGCGCGTGCCTCCAGCCCGCCTGCCCCGCCGCCCGCCGCGGCGGCGAGACTGGACGCAAACTCGATTCGCGCGCTGGATCGCGAGGAGCTGGCCCGCCTTGGCGACGAGGTCGTGCGGGCGGGCACGCTCGAAGGCGCCGCGGCGAAGCCGGAGCAGGTCGTCGCCCTCGCCGCCGCGCTGCGGGCGCAACGCCTCTTTCCCGAACTCTCCGCCCTCGCCGCATCGGCAACCGCGGAGAGGATGGAGAGCCCGATGTTGCGGCGGCTGCACGCGCAGGCGCTGATCGAAGGCGGAGAGCTGGCCGAGGCCGAGACGCTGCTGCGCGGACTGCTGCAAACGAACGAAGAGCTCGAGGCGAAAGGCCTGCTCGGGCGCATCGAAAAGCAGCGTTACGTCAATCGGATGCTCGCCGGGGCCAAGGGCAGACCCGGTCAGTTGCGCAAGGCCATCGACGCGTACCTCGACGCCTACGAGGGCGACGCGCGGAAGCCGTACTGGCACGGCATCAACGCGGTCGCGCTGCTCGAGCTTGGTGCTCGGAAGAAGGTTCGCCACGACCGCAGCGCCGAGGCGCCGCGCATCGCGCACGCCATCGCCAAGCGGTTGCAGCAGGAATTCGTCGACGACAAGGCGGGATTCTGGGAGCTCGCGACCGCGGGCGAGGCTTGTCTCGCGCTCGGTGCGGTGGATGCGGCGGAGCTTTGGTATCGCCGCGCCATCGACGCCCCCGACGTCGAGCCCTTCGCACTCGCGAGCAGCGTCCGTCAGCTCAAGGAGGTCTGGGGACTGAACGCGGGCGAGGGCGTCGGACGGCGCTTGCTGCCGTCGCTCGAAGCGGCGCTCGCGCGACGCGGCAAGGTGGCGCTGTTCACCGCGCAGGCGGTCGGCCACCCCGATGCGGATGACAAATTCGAGAAGATCTTCGGGGACACCGGCTTCATGAGTCCGGAGAAGATTCGCCTCGGGCTCAAGCGCTGCGAAGCGGTCGGCAGGGTCGAGGAGACGACGGGCGACGGTGTCGGCACGGGGTTTGCCGTTCCGGGGAGCGAGCTTTCGGACGCCTTGCCGAGCCGCTACGTATTCGTCACGAACAATCACGTCGTGAGCTCGACGAACGCCGACTCGCTTCGCATCGGCAACACACAGGTGACCTTCCATGCGCTGCGCGATCCGGCGGGCAAGCCCTTCACGACGCGCTTTGCGAGCATTCTGCGGGAGTCGCCCCTCGATCAGCTCGATTTCACGGTGCTGGAGCTCGAGCACCAGCCGCCCGGACTCGAGCCGTATCCGATCGCCGACGCGTTGCCGACGGTCAACAGCGGCCAGCGCCTGTACGTCATCGGGCACCCGCGCGGCGGCGGCCTCATGTTCTCGATGCAGGACAACCGGCTGATCGACCACGGCGCGCCGACCGATTTCCGCGTGCACTACCGTACGCCCACCGAGCCGGGCAGTTCCGGCAGCCCCGTGTTCAACGGCGGATGGGAGCTCGTGGCGCTTCATCATTCCGGGTCGGCGACGATGAATCGCATACACGGCGCGGGGACGTACGAAGCCAACGAGGGGATCTGGATCCAGTCGATCCGCAGGAGCATGAAGGCGTGATCACGTCGCGATAGCGCCCGTCGGCGCAGGCGACGGCTGCGGCAGCCAGGAGATTGATATGAGCGATCGGGTTTCTCCCGTGGTGCGGCTCGCGGACATGCGAAGCCTCGGCGAGCTGGCTCGAGCATCGAGCGGCGAGGCCGGGGGCGATCGCGGGCTCGAATCGCTGGAGCGCAAGGCGGCGCATGACGACGCCTATTTCCGCGACCGCAAAGGCTTCGACGAGGCGTTTCTCGAAGGCTTCCCCGTGCCGAGGCCGCGCTGCGTCGGCCGCAGCGCCGGCGACGAGACGCCGCTCAAGTCGGGGGCCGGCAACGTTCTCCGCTACAGCAACTTCTCGGTCGTGATGTCGAAGTCGCGGCGGATCGCGCT
>DASQBO010000505.1:0-2227 GCA_035635175.1 Casimicrobiaceae bacterium
CCCGTCGTGATGAACTGCTTGACGCCGTTCAGCACGTAGTGGTCGCCCGCGCGCTCGGCGCGCGTCGCGATCGCGCCGGCGTCGGAGCCGACCTGCGGCTCGGTCAGGCAGAAGCAGCCGAGCCATTCGCCGCGCGCGAGCGGCTTCAGGTAGTGCTCCTTCTGCGCGTCGGTGCCGAAGGCGGCGAGCGGACCGCACACGACCGAGTTCTGGACGCTGACGACCGTCGAGGTCGCGCCGTCCCCGGCCGCGATCTCCTCGAGCGCGACGGCGAGCGAGACGTAATCGAGCCCCGCGCCTCCCCAGCGCTCGGGCGTGACGACGCCCATGGCGCCGAGCCCGCCGAGCGCGCGCAGCTCCTCGCGCGGGAAGTGCCCCTCGCGGTCCCAGCGCGGCGCGAACGGCCTGAGCCGCTCCTCGGCGAACGCGCGCATCGTGTCGCGGATCAGCTGCTGCGTCTCGGTCAGGAGCATGACGACGGGTCCGGCTCAGCGGCTGTCCTCGACCGCGAGCCGCACCGCGAGCGCGGCGAAGATGCCCGCGAGCACCCGCTTCGATCCACGCGCGAAGCCCGGCCGCGCGTCGAGCCACGTGCGCACGCCGGCCGCGGCGAACACGCAACAGGCGTCGAACCCCGACACGATCGCGATTTCGGTCGCGCCGAGGACCAGGCTCTGCCCGAGCACGCTGCCGTGCGCAGGATCGACGAATTGCGGAAAGAGGGCGAGCTGGAACAGGGCGACCTTGGGATTGAGAATTCCGGTCACGACCCCGTCGCGGTAGAGCCGGCGCATCGGCGCGGGCGGCGGCGCGGCGGTGTCCGCGGGTGCGGCCGGCGCCCGCCACGTCTGCCACGCGAGCCACGCGAGGTACGCGGCGCCGGCCCAGCGGATCGCCTCGTAGGCGGCCGGGACCGTCGCGAGCAGCGCCGAGAGTCCGAGCGCGGCGGCGAGCACGTGGAACGCGAGGCCCGTGCCCGTACCCGCGAGCGAGGCGAAGCCGGCCGCGCGGCCCTGCACCAGCGTGCGCGAGACGAGGTAGAGGAGGTTCGGCCCCGGCGTCGCGGCGAGCGCCGCGCAAGCGACGCAGAACAGCAGCCAGGTGGAAAGCGGCACCATCGTCACGGGAGCTCGATCGCCATTGCCGTCGCCTCGCCGCCGCCGATGCAGAGCGCCGCGACGCCGCGCTTCTTCGCGTGCTGGCGCAGGGCGCCGATCAGCGTGACGAGGATTCGGGCGCCCGACGCGCCGATCGGGTGCCCTAGCGCGCACGCGCCGCCGTGGACGTTGACCTTCTCGTGCGCGATCCCGTGCTCCTTCATCGCCGCCATCGTGACCACGGCGAACGCTTCGTTGATCTCGAAGAGATCGACGTCCTTCGTCGTCCAGCCGGTCTGCGCGTAGACCTTGGCGATCGCGCCGACCGGCGCGGTCGTGAACCAGCCCGGCTCCTGCGCGTGCGTCGAGTGCGCGAGGACCACGGCGAGCGGTGCGAGGCCGCGCTTCTCGGCGCTCGAGCGGCGCATCAGCACGAGCGCCGCCGCGCCGTCCGAGATCGAGCTCGAGTTCGCCGCCGTGACGGTGCCGTCCTTGCGGAACGCGGGCTTCAACGTCGGGATCTTCTCGGGCGACGCCTTGGCCGGCTGCTCGTCGTTGGCGATCACGACGTCGCCCTTCCTTCCGGCGACGGTGACGGGTGCGATCTCCCACGCGAACGTGCCGTCCCGGTTCGCGGCGAGCGCGCGAGCGAGCGACGCGACGGCGAAGGCGTCCTGCGCTTCGCGCGTGAACGCCATGCGCGCCGCGCAGTCCTCGGCGAACGTGCCCATCAGCCGGCCGCGGTCGTACGCGTCCTCGAGGCCGTCGAGGAACATGTGATCCTGCACCGTCTGATGGCCCATCCGGTAGCCGGCGCGCGCCTTCGGCAGCAGGTACGGCGCGTTCGACATCGATTCCATCCCGCCGGCGACCATGATCTCGTTCGTGCCGGCGGCGATCAGGTCGTGCGCGAGCATGGCGGCTTTCATCGCCGAGCCGCACATCTTGTTGACGGTCGTGCAGCCGGTCGACAGCGGCAGGCCCGCCTTGATCGACGCCTGCCGCGCGGGCGCCTGCCCCTGCCCGGCCGGCAGCACGTTGCCCATGATGACTTCCTGCACGTCGGTCGGCGCGAGGCCGGCCCGCTCGACCGCCGCGCGAATGGCGACCGCGCCGAGGTCGCTCGCGGC
>DASQBO010000506.1:0-6554 GCA_035635175.1 Casimicrobiaceae bacterium
GAGAATCGGCAGCGTCGTGGCGCAATCCGCAAGGTGGTCGCGCGCAGCGCGCGCGAACAACTCCGCGGATCGTCGCCCGAACCCGGCGAGCATCCGCTCCCAGCCGGGGCCGAGCTCGCGGCCCGCCGCACGCTCGCCGAGCTCGTGCAGGATCAGGGTTTCCGTCTCGGCTTCCGCCATCGCCGCGAGCGCACGCTCCGGATCGCCGGCGTAATCGTGCGCGTCGAGCGCCGATTCGAGCGCTCCCGCCGACCGTTTCCGCGCCCATGCCTCGGCTTTCTCGCCGAGCACGCGGGCCAAGGCGTCCTGCCGCACGTAGATCGTGCCGTCGCGGTATGCGGCGGGCGCCGGCGCGACGTCCCGCGCGTATTCCCGGCGGGCGACGAGAACCCGCGCGCCGTCGCGCCACTCGTCGCGGACGAGCTCGCCCAGGAAGAACTGCGGCTTGCCGAAGCGGCCGACACCCGCGCCGTAGACGAGTCCCTGCGGAACGAGCGCGGCGTTGACCGTGGCCGCGTCGAACGGATCGACACGGCTGTCGCCGAGGGGCAGCGGATGGTAGTCCTCGCTCGCGAGCGCGTCCCACAGCGCTTCGCGGCTGGACAGCCACGCGCCGACTTCCGCCCGCGGCAGCGGGGCGGTCAGCGCGGCGCCGCACTCCCATCGGTAGAGCTCGCGCATTTCGAGAAGATAGGTGCACAGCGTCATGCCGCGGGCGTGCCGCGCGTCGCTCAGGTTGCAGTTGGCCTGCACCTTCGCGACGAGGGCGGCCAACGGCGGGCTCATTCGGAGCGCTCGCCCCGGTGCCGCCGGCGTCCCTGCCACGCCTGCACCGCGGCGACGATCGCGGGCCACGGAAGGTCGGCGAGACTCCCGTAGCGCTCGTGCGCCGCGGCGACGAGCCGATGCACGTCGGTATCGCCCGATCCGGCGACCTCCGCGAGCCCGGCGAGCCCGCCGCACTGCAGCTTGAGCAGGCGCGCATGCGGCGGCGCCGCGCCCGGCGCGAGCCTGAGCGCGAACGCGCAACGCTCGCGCAGCAGCGCAAGCAGCGTCCCGCAGTTCGTGCGGGCCACGGGAGACGTGCAGGCGAGTCCCTCGCGCTCGGCGAGCGCGTGACGCGCCGACATCTCGCACGCGGAACCGCCGGCGAGCAGCGCCTTCTCGAAGACGCAAGGTTGCGGATTCGCCGCCCGCCGCGCCGCCCGGAAGGCCGTCTCGTCCACGCCGTCCTCCGCGAAGACCGCCGTCACTCGTCGCCGACCAGCCCGGGCGCCGGCTCGCGCACCTGCGAGAGCAGATCCTCGGCCTCGTGCTCGTCCGCGGCGAAGATCACCTTGATCGCGCAGTCGGCGGGGCGGTCGGGGCTCGCGCGGAGCGCCTTCGCGCGCGCGGAGGCCGCGCCGAACGACGCCGCCGCCTCGACGCGCTCGAGGCGCCGGAACGGGAAGACACGGTAGACGTAATAGGGCATGGCTCGTCACTCCACGTAGCGCTTGGCCGCCCGGCGGCGGCCCGGCTTGCTCTTCTGGATCACGACGCCGCGGATCGGCGAGAGGTCGGCGATCGCGGTCGCCGCGTACGCCGGGTTGAGCGGCCGCAGGCTCCAGGCGCGACCGTCCCGCACGAGCTGCCGCATCGTCCAGTCGCCGCCGACCTGCGCGACGACGAACGCGCCGTCCTTCGCAAGCCCCTCCGGCTCGACGACGATCACGTCGCCGTCGGCGAACTCGGGCGCCATGCTGTCGCCCAGCACGACGAGCGCGAAGGGCTCGGCGCCGCTGCAGGCGGCGAGCGCGGCATCCGCCGACGCGATCGGCAGGGTCTTTCCGGCCGGCATCTCAGACCACCAGCGCGCGCAGCTGCGCCGCCGGAACGCCGGCGGCGGCCAGCGCGGGCAGCGCCGCATCGACGAAGGGCGCCGGTCCCGTGACGTAGACGTCGTGCTGCGCGACCGGCAACTCGGCAGCCAGCGCGGCCACCAGCGCGCGTGCGCCGTCCGCGGCGTCGCCGGCCGAATGCGGAGCGTAGCGGAAGCTGTCGAAGGCGGCGGCCCACGCGCGGCACTGGTTCGCGAGATAGTGGCCGTCGGCACGCGTGGCGAGCCAGTCGAGCGACAAAGCGGGCGCTGCCTCGACGGCCATCGCGTGCTCGATCAGGCTCTTCACCGGCGCAAACCCCGCATCGCAGGCGACGAACGCGAGCGGCCGCCCCGACTCGGCCAGGACGAAGTCGCCGGTCGGTCCCCAGACGTTGACGGTGTCGCCCGGCTTCAACGCGCCGTCGAAGACGAGCGCCGCGAACGCGTCGTGCGGGCTGCGCGCCACGTGGAAGTGCAGGTTCCGGTCGTCGCAGGGGCAGCTCGCGACGGGATACTCGGCCCGCGCGTCGACGCCGTTGCCGCTGCCGTACAGCGTGACGCTCTGCCCGGCCAGGAACCGGAGCCGGTTCGTGCGCGGCGTCTGCAGGTGCAGGAGTCGCGTGTCCGGGGCGAGCGGCTGCACCGCGCGGACCTTGACCGCGATCTCCTGCTCGGGAATGTCGCCGGGCCCGCGCGCCTCGAGCGTCTCGATGACCAGCGTGGACGACGCCGCCGAATGCGCGCAGAGCAGCGTGTAGCCCGCGAGCCGCTCGGCCTCCGACAGCGGATAGTCGAACGGCATGGCCTTCACGACGTCGCCCTCGATCACGCGCGCCTTGCACAGGCCGCAGGTGCCGTTGCCGCATCCGTAATTGAGGCCGAGCCCGGCCTTGAGTCCGGCCTGGAGGAGCGTGTCGCGCCCCTCGACGAAGAACTCGTGCCCGGACGGCCGCACGGTCACGTGCGCGGAGACCACCTTGAGAACGTCGTCCATGACCGTCAGGGCGTCCGCGGTTTCGGTGGCGAGCACGTCCGCGAGCCCGGCGTCGAGGGCGCCGCGCAGCGCATCGAGCTCCGGCGCCGGCGCCGCGCGCGCGAGCGCCGCGAGCCGCTCGCCGTGCTCGACGACGAGCGTGTGGTAACGGGCGAGGTGCCGGCGCAGGTCCGCGAGCTCGCGGCTCTGGGCGTACAGCCGCTGCGCGAGCACCTCCTGCGGCGGCAGCACGCGCTCCTGCACGCGTCGCCCGAAGGCCTCCTCCTTGAGCTTCGCGACGCGCTCGAACGCTCCCGAGTCCTCGACGCTCCACTGCGGATAGAGCCGCAGCAGGCCCTCGGTCGAAACGAGGCCGTCGTTCGTGGGCAGCTCACCGTCGCGCACCTGCCGCTGCAGCACGCCGCGCGGCACGCCGATCAGGCGCGCGGCACGGGACAGCGTGAGCCATTGCGTCATCGGAGCCTCCCGGCGCGCGCGCCCGCGGCGCAGCGCGACGTCCGCTCATGTTCCCGCGACCCGCTCGTGAAAGCGGGCGCGATAGAGGAGGCGCGGCTGGCGCGGGTCGTCGACGAAGCCGGCGCGTTCGTGCAGCACATTGTTGCACAGGATCCCCATCCCGGGCTCGAGCGTGAGCCGGTGGACGTGCGGCGAGTCGGTCGCGAGCAGCCGCTCGAGCGCGGCGACCGCGGCGCGCACGGCCGGATCGCCGCTCCACTCGATGCTCCGCGTCCGCGCCGTGTAGCGCATGTGCAGGGACCCGTCGCGCCGATCGATCGAGAACACCGGGCCCGTCTGCGCCGGGCGCGCGACGCCGCCCTCGTCGGTGCGCGCGGGAACCGTCATCGCGTCCGCACGCATGAGCGCACGGACGTGCGCGGGATCCTCGTCCCGCAGGAACAGGTACGCGAGCTCGTGATCGAGGAGCGCGTTGGCGCCCCCCTCGGCCGCGCGCGAAGCGCAGTGGAGCACCATCGCGCGAATCGTGCGCTCCGGCGGATTGTAGTAGCCGTCGGTGTGCCAGCGGATCGGCCGGTTCGTGTAGGGAATGTATTCGCCCCGCCCCGCCCCGCCGCGGACCGTCACCTGGCTCACGCCGTCCTCGTCGGCGAGCCAGTTCGCGTCGAGGCGCCCAAGGCCGAACTGCGCGCCGAGGCGGCGCGGCAGGTCCTTGTCCGCCGCGCGGACCGCGCTCGCGTAGATCGCCATGTTGGCCGCGACGCACCTCGCCGCGATTGCCGCGCGCTCGGCGGGCGTGAGCGCGCAGGGATTCTTGACCTCGACCACCAGCTCCGCGATGTCGCGCGGCGCACGATCGAGCTTCGCCGCCCGCCACTGGCGATAGCCGTGCTCGTCGTCCGGATCGAACGGACTCCGCGTCCGATCGCCGCCCGAGGCTATGCTCGCAATCCCGTTCGCGCTCACCCGCCGGCCTCCGCCCGTTCGTCGTCGCGCGATGCGTCGCCGCGTCGGCCGCTCTCGATCATTCGCCGTGCGTCGCCGCAGAGCGGCGCAAGCGCGGTGCCGTGTCGGTGAGCCCCGCCATCGCGCGAATCAGCGTCGCCGCCGCCTCGGGCGCCTCGCGGTCGATCACCTGCGGCACCGCCCACGTCCGCTCGCCCGGCTCCATCACCTCGGCGACGCGGTGGCCGAGGCAGCGCAGGAAGGCGTAGTCGGGGCCCGCGTCGCCGAAGCCGCACTCGGCGTAGTCGGACGAGCGCAGGTTGACGAGCGCGACGAAGCGCCGCTTGATCGCGGCGGCCTCCTCCGCGCCCAGCAGCTCCGATTCGTTCTCGGCCAGGATCGCCCCGACGCGATTCGCGAGCACCGTCGTGAACTCGGTGCGCCACGTTGCGTCGCCGCGCCGATGCGCGATCCGGTCGGCGGCGAGCGTCAGGAACACGAGGAACTCGGCCAGGAACGCGAAATACCGCTCGCCGGCCGGCAGCTCGAAGCGCGCGTTCCGCATGCCCTTGAGCGCGTGCTGCGCGATGCGGAACACGATGAAGGCCGCGGCGCCCGCGATCTCGGTCGCCCCTTTCGGCGCCCCCGGCCTGAACCATTGGCTCTTGACGCGCATTCGGGTCACTTCCGCAGGTAGAACTCGAATTCCCCCGCCGCGATCTCCTCCGCCGCGACGAGCTCGAGCCCGGTCGCCTTCACCCAATCGGCGACGTCGGTCCCGATGCCGGGACAGTTGCTCACGAGCTTGAGCGTCTCGCCGGCGCGCATTCCGTTCAGGAGCTTCTTGGCCTCGACGATCGGCCCCGGGCACGTCGCGCCGCGCAGGTCGAGCACGGCATTCGCGGCAGGATGCTGGGAGCGCCCGCGCTCGATGTGATACGCATGGCCGCCGTCGGGCAGCCGCTCGGTGCGCGCGATGTGGTTGCCGGTGTACTTCGCCCACGCGAAAAGGTCGTCCTGCGTTCCCGGGCAGTCGGACAGGAGCACGAGCACCTCGCCCGGCTTCAGGTCGTCGACCAGCTTCTTCGCGCCGAGCAGCGGCGCCGGGCAGGTCGTCCCCCGCATGTCGAGCGTGACGTTCGCCCGCGTTGCAGTCGATTCGGTCATCTCGCCTCCTCGGCGCGCTCAGTATCCGCCCTTGCCGTACGGCTGCGGCAAGCCGGCGATCTTCGCGGCCTGCTTCGCCGGCCCGAGGGGGAACAGGTCATAGAGGTACTTGCTGTCCGCCTCGGGGCGCAGCGCCTGGAATCCCTTCAGCATGTTCCGGAAGTTCGGCGTGTGACCCTGCGCCTGGTATTCGTCGCGCAGGTACCGGATCACCTCCCAGTGCGCATCGGTCAGCTCGATGCCTTCGGCCGCGGCGATCAACGGAACGATCTCGTCGCCGAGTTCGGGATCGACGAGATAGCCCTCCGGGTCGGTAGCCCGCTCGACGCCGTTCACCACGTATCCCATGTCCTGCCTCCTTTCGGATGTCGCATCCGCCTCGCGTGCGCCCGTGTCATTCCGTCGCAGCGATGGCCTTGTGCGGCACGAAGATTCCCCACCCGAGCCCTCGGTCGCCGCCGATGCCCACGCTCTGGACGCGCAGCGACTCGGCCGCTCCGACCCCGATCAGCGCCACGCTGTAGCCCGCGATCTCGCGTCCCTCCGCGCGCTGGGTTCGCCGCCGCCCCGTGATGAATTGGCAATCCACCTCGAGCGCCGCCAGCGAACGCGCGACCGCGTCGTGGAACGTGGCGTCGTCCGCCGGCCCGCACGTCACGCGCTGCGCGTGCAGCGTGTTCCACGCCCGCAGCGGCCGCAGCACGCCGGCCCCGACCGCGAGCGTCCGGCCGGCGACGTTCAGCGTGCGACCGCCGAGGCCGAGCGCGTCCGGCCCCCTCGCGCGCGGCACGCGCAGGACGAGCTTCGCCCGCCGCGCCAGCAGCGCCTCGCCCCCCGGCGACGGCGACGTGCGCAGCGGGTGGATGCCCGTCCCGGGCTCGTCGGCGAGCCACGGCAGACAGGCCTCCACCGCTCGCCACAATTCGAGGGCGTGCTCCGAGGGGAGGCTCGTTCCCGTGAGCTCCAGCACCACGTCCAGCACGGCGGCACCGCTTTCGTCCACGCAACGTCCCTCGCCGGAGTTTCCGCCGGACGCGTCACTCCGTCGCGCCCGGCCCCTGTCGGGATTCGCCCCAGCGCCGCATCGCCTCCCCCCAGCGCCGCGCTGTCACGGGATCGATGTCGAAGATC
>DASQBO010000507.1:0-3113 GCA_035635175.1 Casimicrobiaceae bacterium
GCGAGCATGACCTCATGATAATCCGACCGCAAAGGCGCCGGAATAGGGCAGCGGCGCGACATGTTGACCTGCTGGCGGGAGTGCGCCGGCTTTGCGCCAAACGGCGCCGGCACCGGACATGACGATCGATGGAGGTCTCCATGAGGCATTGGCTGAGAGTCTGCCTGGCCGCGACGACACTGCTCGTCGCGAATGCGAGCCATGCCGTGTTTCACCTGTATACGATCGAACAGATCTTTTCCAATGCCGACGGCACGATCCAGTTCGTCGTCCTGACGACCAGCGCCCCCGGCCAGAACCTGTTCACGTTCGGTGCGCAGCTCGAGGTCACGACCGGGAGCGGTTCCAAGAGGTTCGCCCCTCTCACCTCGCACGATCTGCCGAGCGCCGCGACGGCGGGCACGCGCGTCCTCATCGGCACCCCCGCATTCGCGGCCCTGGGCGTCGTGACCCCCGATTACACGATGCCGAGTCAGTTCGTGCCGATCGGTGCAGGCCAGCTCACCTTTGCGTCCAGCACGGTTTCCCTGGGCTCACTGCCCACCGATGGCGTCAACGCGCTCTCCCCCGCCGGCATCGTTCCGAACAAAGCGACGAATTTCGCCGGGCAGTCGGCGTCGGTCTCGGCGCCGCCGCCGCCCGCGAGCCCTGACCTCGATCAGCACGGCCTGACCGGCTCCTGGTTCGAGCCGGCGACCGATGGGCAGGGATTCCAGATCGAAGTGTTTCCCGACCTGGTGGCGGCCGGAACGGGCTCCGTCCAGATGAGCTGGTTCACGTTCGATACGTCAGTCGGCGGGGAAGATCACCAGCGCTGGTACACGCTCAGCGGCAACATGGTGAGCGGACAGCCCACTGCCTCGCTGACGATCTTTCGGAATACCGGCGGCAATTTCAACGCCCCGCCGATCACGAACGGCGTCGCTGTCGGGACTGCGACGCTGAGCTTCGCCACGTGCGCGAGCGGCCAGCTGTCGTACACGTTCTCCGACGGCTCGGGCCGCGCGGGCACGATCCCGTTGACGCGCATCACGCAGAACGTGACCTGCTCCACGACGAGCGCGCGCCCCACCAATCCCGACTTCACCTTCTCCGGCAATTGGTACAACGCCGCGACCTCGGGCCAGGGTTTCACCGTCGAGGTGAACCCGGTCAACGGCTCGGTCTTCGTCCCCTGGTACACCTACGCGCCCGCCGGCGCCGGCGCCGGGGCGGCCGGACAGCGCTGGTACACGGCGTCAGGCGCATTTGCAGCGGGTTCCCGCACGATCCCGGTGGTCATCCGCGAAACGACCCGGGGCGTGTTCGACACGCCGACGATTCCCCCGCCGACCAGCGACATCGTGGGAAGCGGGACGCTTGCCTTCCAGACCTGCTCGACGGGGACGTTCACCTTCAACTTCACCGACGGCAGCAGCCGCGGCATGTCCGGAATCATCCCGCTGACCCGGATCGGCCCGGTGCCCCCCGGCTGCGTGTTCTAGCCGCCGGCAGGCGCGTCGCGCGGATCAGAACTGCTCGGCGGCGAGGGCCAGCGCGGACTCGCCGCCTTCGGTGACCGTGTGCGCGAGCGCGGCCGCGCGCGGCAGCATCGAGTCGGCGTAGAAGCGCGCCGTGTGGATCTTGGCCGATAGGAACCGCGCATCCCCGGTCCCCTCCTTCAGGTGGCGCGCCGCGACGAGCGCAGCGCGACCGAGCTGCCAGCCGCCGGCGACGATGCCCCAGAGCTCGAGATAGGGCACGGCGCCCGCGTGCGCCGCGCGCGTGTTCGCGCCGTACGCGGGGACGACCCATTCGGTCGCCTTGCGGACCGCAACGACGGCGCGCTTCAACTCGGCCCCGATGGCGTTGAGGTTGGCGTCCGGGTGCCCGGCGAGCTCGGCGGCGACCTTGTCGATCTCGCCCGCGATCCACTGCGCCGCGGCGCCGCCGTCGCGCGCCGTCTTGCGGCCGATCAGGTCGTTCGCCTGGATCCCGGTCGTGCCTTCGTAGATCGTCGTGATCCGCGCGTCGCGGTAGTGCTGCGCCGCCCCGGTCTCCTCGATGAAGCCCATCCCGCCGTGCACCTGCACGCCGAGCGACGCCACCTTCTGCGCGGTCTCCGTGCACCAGCCCTTCACGATCGGGATCATGAAGTCGACGAACGCCTGGTGCCGCTTGCGGACGTCCGCGTCCGGGTGCCGGTGCGCGTGATCGTGCGCCCCCGCGACGACGTACGCGACGGCGCGCATCGCCTCGACGTACGCGCGCATCGTCATCAGCATCCGCCGGATGTCGGGGTGCTCGATGATCGGCGCGCCCTTCGCGCCCCCGCCCGCCGGCCGGCCCTGCACGCGCTCGCGCGCGTAGGCGACCGCGCGCTGGTAGGCGCGCTCGGAGATGCCGACGCCTTCGAGCCCCACCGAGAACCGCGCGAGGTTCATCATGATGAACATGTACTCGAGGCCGCGGTTCTCCTCGCCCACGAGGTAGCCGGTCGCGCCGCCGTGGTCGCCGTACGCGAGCACCGCCGTCGGGCTCGCGTGGATCCCGAGCTTGTGCTCGAGCGACGTGCACTGCACGTCGTTGCGCGCGCCGAGCGAGCCGTCGGGATTCACGTTCACCTTCGGCACGACGAAGAGCGAGATGCCCTTCACGCCCTCCGGCGCGTCGGGCGTGCGCGCGAGCACGAGGTGGACGATGTTCTCGGTGTAGTCCTGCTCGCCGTAGGTGATGAAGATCTTCTGGCCGTGGATCCTGTACGTGCCGTCGGCCTGCCGGATCGCCTTCGTCCGCACGGCCGCGAGGTCCGAGCCCGCCTGCGGCTCGGTCAGGTTCATCGTGCCGCTCCAGGTTCCGGCGACCATCTTCGGCAGGAACCTCTGCTTGAGCTCCGGCGAGCCCGCGAGCTCGATCGACTCGATCGCCCCCTGCGTCAGCATCGCGCACAGGTTGAACGCGAGGTTCGCGGCGTGCCACATCTCCTCGACCGCGGTGCCGAGCAGGACCGGCAGGCCCTGCCCGCCGAACTCGGTGCCCTTGGTGAGCCCGTTCCACCCGTTCTCGCAGAACTGGAGGTAGGCGTCCTTGAAGCCGGGCGGCGTCCGGACGCTGCCGTCGTCGCCCCGGACCGA
>DASQBO010000508.1:0-6574 GCA_035635175.1 Casimicrobiaceae bacterium
TCCGGACTCGCCGATGACGACCGCCGTCGCCGTGCTGGGCGCGGGCGCGTGGGGAACGGCGCTGGCTGCGCATCTCGCGCGCCGCGACGATGCCGTCGTCACGCTCTGGGCGCGTTCACCCGACCATGCCGGCGAGATCGCTCGCTCCCGCCGCAACGAACGCTATCTTCCGGGCGTCGCCGTGCCGGACTCCGTTGCGGTCGCCGCCGATCTCGGCGCGGTCCGCGGCGCGGATCTCCTCGTCGCCGCTACGCCCGTGGCCGCGCTCCTCGAGCTCGCGCAAGCGCTGCTTCGGCACGGCGCGCGCGCGCCGCTCGTCTGGCTGTCGAAGGGATTCGTCGAGGTCGAGGCCACGGCCGCGCAGCCCGCAGGCGTCGCCCTCGCGCACCAGGTGCTCGCGCCGCGGTGGCCCGCGCCGGTCGGTGTCGTGTCGGGCCCGAGCTTCGCGGAGGAAGTCGCGCGCGGGCTGCCGACGGCGGTCGCGGTCGCCGCGACCGATCCCGCGCTCGCGGCACGGGTCGCCGATCTCCTGCGGGGCGACACGATGCGCGCCTACGAGAGCGACGACCTCGCGGGCGTCGAGGTCGGCGGTGCGGTCAAGAACGTGCTCGCGATCGCCGCCGGCGCGAGCGACGGACTCGGCTTCGGCCACAACGCGCGCGCCGCGCTGATCACGCGCGGCCTCGCCGAGACCGGCCGGCTGTCCGCGGCGCTCGGTGGCCGCCGCGAGACGCTCATGGGCCTCGCGGGACTCGGCGACCTCGTGCTCACCTGCACGGGCGATCTGTCGCGCAACCGGCGCGTGGGGCTCGCGCTCGCGCGCGGCGTTCCGCTGCCGCGGATCCTCGCGGAGCTCGGCCACGTCGCCGAGGGCGTCGCCGCGGCGCGCGCAGTGCGCAAGCTCGCGGCACACCACGCGCTCGACCTTCCGATCGCCGACGCCGTCCACCGGGTGCTCCACGAAGGGCTTGCGCCGCGCGACGCGGTCCTCTCGCTGCTGCGCCGCGAGCCCCGCGCGGAAACCGAGTGAAGGAGGACGTCCCATGCGCTCTACCGTGGCCGGCGTCGTCGCCGCGCAGGTCGCCGCCGCGGCGGTGCTGATGGCTGCGCCGGCGGAGGCTGCCGACCCGTTCTTCCCTCCCGCGACGCCCGCGCGGCCCGTCGTCGAGACGCTGCACGGCGTCACGCTGACCGACCGCTACCGCTGGCTCGAGGATGGCAAGGATCCGGACGTGCTTGCGTGGAGCCGCGCGCAGCACGCGGCGACGCTCGCCTACCTCGACCGCGCTGCGCCGTCGATTCCCGGCATGAGAGACGAGATCGCGCGCTGGTACGACCGCGACCGGACGGAGCGGCCCTTCTTCAAGAACGGGCGCGAATTCTTCCTGCGGGCGAAGCGCGGCGAGCCGCAAGCGAAGCTCTACACGCGAATCGAGGGCCGCGACGTGCTGCTCGTCGATCCGATGGCGATCGATCCCTCCGGCAAGACGAGGATCGGCGCCGTCGTGCCCAACCGCGACGCGACGCGCGCGGCGGTCGGCATCTACGCGCGCGGGACCGAGATCCAGGACTTCCGGATCGTCGACACGACGACGGGCTCGCAGGTCGGCCCCGTGATCGCGGGTCTCCGCTGGTTCGCCTGGGCGCGCGACGAGGCATTCGCGTTCCTCGCCCCCCGCACCGCCGAGGGCGACGCGAAGCAGGAGCCGCACCGCTGCTACCGGCACAAGCTCGGCGCCGACCGGGCGACCGACGAGCTCCTGATCGCGATGGACGACGCGAAGAACTGGTGCCGCGTCTACGAGCCGGAGGACGCGCCGGTCACCGTGTTCGAGACGGGCGACTTCTGGTCGAACACGATCCGGATCCGGCCGGTCGGCTCCACGGCGGCACCGCGGACGATCTACGCGAGCGACAAGTTCCAGGCCGACGCGCTCTTTCGCCGCGACCGCATCTACGTGCGCACGAACCGCGACGCGCCGAACTGGAAGCTGATGGCGGCGACCTACGCGAATCCCGAGTTCGCCGACTGGACCACGCTGATTCCGGAAGGCGCGACGGTGATGGACGAGGTGGCCGTCACCCGCGAGGCGATCGTCGTGCGCGAGCACGCGGACGTCGTCGCCCGGATCGCGCTCCACGCGCTCGACGGCCGGCGGCTCCGCGAGCTCGAGCCGCCGGTGTTCGGCAGCGTCGTCGACCTGGCGTACGACCTCGGCGCCGACACGCCGTACGCCGCGCTTGCCTCGCACGTCGCGCCGCCGGCGCTCTACGCGCTCGCGCCGCCGGCATTCGGCTGGACGCGGGTGTGGCAGGACGACGTGCCGTTCGACACGTCGGCGCTCGTCTCGAAGCGCGTCTACGTCGACGCGAAGGACGGCGCGAAGATCCCGGTTTTCGTCGTGCACCGCAAGGACGTCGCGTTGAACGGCGACAACCCGACGCTCCTCGCCGGGTACGGCGGCTTCAACATCGCGGTCGAGCCGTACTACGTGGGCGGGTGGTATCCGTTCCTGAGCCGCGGCGGCGTCTACGTCGAGGCGGGCGTGCGCGGCGGCTCCGAGTACGGCGAGACGTGGCACGAGCAGGCGATGTTCGCGCGCAAGCAGAACACGTTCGACGACATGGTCGCGGTGGCCGAGTGGCTCGTGGCCCAGAAGTACACGCGGCCCGCGAAGCTCGCGGTCGAGGGCGGCAGCAACGGCGGCCTCACCGTCGGCGCGCTGCTCACCCAGCGTCCCGACCTGTTCCGCGCGTCGATCTGCCAGGTGCCGCTGCTCGACATGGTCCGCTTCCACAAATTCCTGATCGCGCGCTACTGGATCGCCGAGTACGGCGACCCGGATCGCGCCGAGGACTTCCGCTGGATCCTCCGCTATTCGCCGTACCAGAACATCCGCGAGGGAGTGAACCTGCCGGAGACGCTGGTCGTGGCCGGAGAGTACGATTCGCGCGTCGATCCGCTGCACGCGAAGAAGTTCGTCGCCGCCGTGCAGAACCACCCGGGCCAGACGTCGCCGTTCCTGCTCTACATGGACTTCGACAGCGGCCATGGCACCGGCAAGACGCAGCAGCAGCGCGTCGTCGACCGCGACTACGAGCTCCGCTTCCTGATGAATGCGCTCGGGATGGGCGGAGCTCCGGCCACCGCGTTCGCGAAGTAGCCCGCGCTGGGTCAGCCGGCGCCTGCGAAGCCGGCCTGCCGCCAGGCCTCGTAGACCGCCACGGCGACCGCGTTCGAGAGGTTCAGGCTCCGCACACCCAGCCGCATCGGGATCCGCAGGCGCGCTTCAAGCGGGAACTCGCGGAGGATGTCGACGGGCAGTCCCGCGGTCTCGCAGCCGAACACCAGCACGTCGCCCGCCGCGAAGCGCGCGTCGTAGAGCGAAGCGCCGGCCGCGGTCGTGAATGCGTGCCAGCGGCGCCGGCGGTCACCGTCGATCGCCGCGCGGCACGCCGCGAAATCGCGGTGGACGCGGACGCGCGCGTATTCGTGATAGTCGAGCCCCGCGCGCTTCAATTCGCGGTCGTCCATCCGGAAGCCCAGCGGCTCGACCAGGTGCAGCTCGGTCGCCGTGTTGGCGGTCAGCCGGATGACGTTGCCGGTGTTGGGCGGAATCTCGGGATGGACGAGGACGACGGAGAACATCGCGGCGAGATTAGCACCGGACCGGCTCAGCGTCCCTCCGGCCCGAGCGTCCGCGCGACGACCCAGCACTCGACGTCGGCCGCGCCGGCCCGCAGTAGCACGCGGGACGCCTCGGCGAGCGTCGCGCCGGTCGTGAGCACATCGTCGACGAGCGCGATCCGCGCGCCGCGAACGTCGCCGGCGGCGATGAACGCGCCGCGCACGTTCCGCGCCCGCTCTCTCCACGCGAGCCCGGCCTGCGGCACGGCGCCGCGAGTCCGTTGCAGCGCGGTCGCGAGCGGCAGCCCGGCGGCGGCGGCGACGCGCGTCGCGATCTCGCGCGCCTGGTTGAATCCGCGCTCGTGCTGGCGCGCCTCCGCGAGCGGCAGCGCGACGATGCGGTCGGGTCGCTCCGCCGGCATGCGCCGGGCGAGGGAGATTTCCACGGCGGCGGCGAGCGCCGCCCCCGCCCAATCCGCTAGCGCGAGCCGGCCGCCGTACTTGAGCTCGATCAGCAGCCGATCGACGGGAAACGCGTAGACGAACGCCGCGAGCGCGCGCGACCACGGCGGCGGATGCGCGAGGCAGGCGCCGCATCGGTTTCCGTCGTCGGCGGGAAGCGCGCAGACGGGGCACGCCGCGGGAACCCGGGGCAGCCCCGCCGCGCACGCGGGGCAAAGCAGCGATGCGCCGGCCGCCGCGACGCAGAGCGCGCACCGCTGCGGCAGCGCGAGCCGCGCGGCGCGCACGAGCGCCGCGGTCCACGCGCCGGCGTGGCGTAACGCAGTCAAATGATCCGCCGGCGGGATTTGACTAGGGAATACACTCGCCCGGACCCGGATTCGCACGTCATCCGCGCACGCTACGCCACGAGCCCTTCGCGATGCCATCCGCCGAAAGCACGATCGCCCCGCCGCGGCCGCACGCCGGGCGCGCGGCGCCGCGCTGGACGGTCGCGGCGGTCGAGGCGCTGTTCGAGCTGCCGTTCGGCGACCTCCTCTTCCGCGCGCAGCAGGTCCATCGCGAGCATCACCCGCCGAACGCGGTGCAGCTCTCGACGCTGCTCTCGATCAAGACCGGCGGCTGCCCGGAGGACTGCGCGTACTGTCCGCAGGCGAAGCGCTATCACACGGGGGTCGCGGACGAGCCGCTTGCAGACGTCGAAACCGTGCTCGCGGCGGCGCGCGCGGCGAAAGCGCACGGCGCGACGCGCTTCTGCATGGGTGCCGCGTGGCGCGGGCCGAAGGAGCGCGACCTCGCGCCGGTGCTGGCGATGGTGCGCGGGGTCAAGGCGCTGGGCCTCGAGACGTGCTGCACGCTCGGACTGCTCAAGGACGGCCAGGCCGAGGCGCTGCGCGACGCGGGTCTCGACTACTACAACCACAATCTCGACACGGCCCCCGAGTTCTACGGCGAGGTGATCGGCACGCGCGACTTCGACGACCGCCTCGACACGCTCGCCCGCGTGCGCGGCGCGGGCCTCGCGGTGTGCTGCGGCGGCATCGTCGGAATGGGCGAGTCGCGCCTGCAGCGCGCGGGGCTCGTCGCGACGCTCGCGAGCCTCGACCCGTATCCCGAGTCGGTGCCGATCAATCACCTGGTGCAGGTCGAGGGGACGCCGCTGCACGCGCGCTTCGGCGGCGAGGCGGCCCTCGACCCGCTCGAGTTCGTCCGCACGATCGCCGTCGCCCGCGTGACGATGCCGAAGGCGATGGTGCGTCTCTCCGCCGGTCGCCGCGAGCTCGGCGAAGCCGTGCAGGCGCTGTGCTTCCTCGCGGGGGCGAACTCGATCTTCTACGGCGACAAGCTCCTGACGACCGGCAATCCGGATGCGGACGCGGACCGGGCGCTGTTTGCCAAGCTCGGCCTTGCGCCGATGGCGGCGCCGCCCGCCTGAACCGGGCACCCCGGCCGTGACCTCGGCGCTCATCGCGTCGCTCGCGCGCGATCTCGCCGCTCGCGCCGCCGCCGGGCTCGAGCGCCGTCGCCGCGTCGTCGCTTCGCCGCCCGGCGCGCGCATCGTCGTCGACGGCCGCGAGCTCGTAGCGTTCGCGAGCAACGACTACCTCGGTCTCGCGAACGACCCCGCGGTGATCGCCGCCGCCCGCGCCGGTGCCGCGCGCTGGGGCGTGGGCGCGGGCGCCTCGCATCTCGTGTCCGGCCACACGGCGGCGCACGCGGCGCTCGAGGCGGAGCTTGCGGCGTTCGTGGCGCCGTGCGCCGGGGCAGCGGCCGTCACGTTCTCGTCGGGATATCTCGCGAACCTCGCGATCCTGACGACGCTCGCGGGCCGCGGCGACGCGATCTTCGGCGACCGGCTCAATCACGCGTGCCTGAACGACGGCGCGCTCCTCTCGCGCGCGGAATTCGTCCGCTATCCGCACGCCGACGCGGACGGGCTCCGCGCGCGGATGAAGGCTTCCACGGCGCGGCGGAAGGTCATCGCGACCGACGCCGTCTTCAGCATGGACGGCGATCTCGCGCCGCTGCCGGACCTGCTCGCGCTCGCCGACGAGTTCGACGCGTGGCTCGTCGTCGACGACGCGCACGGCTTCGGCGTCTTGGGCGGCGGACGCGGCACGCTTGCCGAATTCGGCCTCGCCTCGGAGCGGATCGTGGCGATGGGCACGCTCGGCAAGGCGGCGGGGGTGGCCGGCGCGTTCGTCGCCGCGCATCCCCTCGTTGCCGCGACGCTGGTGGAGACCGCCCGTCCCTACATCTACACGACGGCCGCACCGCCGCTCCTCGCCGAGGCATTGCGCGCGAGCCTCGCGATCGTTCGCGACGACGCCGCGCGGCGCGCGCATCTCGACGCGCTGATCGCACGGTTCCGCGACCGGATGCGCGGGCTGCCCTACGCGCTTCGCCCATCGCGGACCGCGATCCAGCCGATCGTCGTGGGCGAGGCGGCCGCCGCGGCGGCCCTCGCGGACGCGCTCTGCCAGC
>DASQBO010000509.1:0-2676 GCA_035635175.1 Casimicrobiaceae bacterium
AAGCGGATCGCCGACATGCTCGCGAAGGGCGAGCCGCTGCCCGTCGACTTCCGGAACCGCGTGATCTACTACGTCGGCCCGGTCGATCCCGTGCGGGACGAGGTCATGGGCCCCGCGGGCCCGACGACCGCGACGCGGATGGACAAGTTCACGGAAATGATGCTTGCGAAGACCGGCCTGATCGCGATGATCGGCAAGGCGGAGCGGGGCCCGGTCGCGATCGAGGCGATCCGCAGGCACAGGGCCGCCTATCTCATGGCGGTGGGCGGCGCCGCCTACCTCGTGTCGAAGGCGATCAAGAGCTCGCGGGTCGTCGCCTTCGGCGATCTCGGGATGGAAGCGATCTACGAGTTCGAGGTCCGCGACATGCCGGTCACGGTCGCCGTCGACGTGCAAGGAACGTCGGTGCACCAGACCGGGCCTCGCGAGTGGCAGCAGCGGATCGGGAAAATCCCGGTAGTGACCTGAGCCTGGGCCCCTCGCACGGCAGCGCGCGGGGATTCGGGGGACGCGAATCGGCGCCCGGGGCCGGCGGCGCGGCCGTCGAAGCGTCGCGGCGGAGCGAAGACCGTGACGTGAGCCGCCCGGCGCGCGGCGTTCGCGACCGCGCGGCCACGCATTGACGGCCGCAGGGTCGACCGCGCCATCCTAGGCGATGGCACGGTGTATGCTTTAGCTTTGTTGAATCAACGACTTCCCGGCTGCGGGCGCTCGTGCCCCCCACGGCGGGACCTGGATCGAATGCGATTCCCGGATCGGATCGGGTCGGCCCCTGTCGCACGCGCGCCGCGCGAGGCGCCGCGCCGCTCCGCGCTGCCCTCCTCGACGGCGCGGAAAGCGTCATGAGCCGCCTGCGCCGACGCTTCGCGCCGCTCGCCGCGGATTCGATCTCGCCGCTCAATCTCCCGCCGGTGCGGATGGGGCTTCTCACGAAGCTCAACGTGCTCACCGTCGGCCTGATCTTCCTCACGGCGATCGCGATTACGAGCCTTTACGTGTGGAAGGAATGGCGGTTGAGCGAAGCGGAGCTTCGCGCGGAGGGATCGACGCTCGCCAGCATGCTCGCCGAAGCCACGGAGCACGGGCTCGCGACGAACGACCGGACGAACCTGCTCGGCATCCTGGACAGCCTCGCCGTCGAGGGCGACGTCGCGTACGTGCGGGTGCTCGACGCGAACCGGCGCACGGTCGCCGAGCGCACGTTCGCCGACTCGCTGCAGGACGTCGCGGTACCCGAGCTGCCGCGCGCAGTCCCGATCGCGGCGACGAGCGTGATGATGGAGCCCGTGATCGGCGGCCGACGCTATCTCGAGCTCGTCGCGCCGGTCCTCGGGCGGTCCGGGCCGTCCGCTCCGGCGGCCGCGGAGGGCAACGGCTCCGGCACGGCACCGAAGGCGGCAGCGGCGGGACCCATCGGCTACGTCCGGCTCGGCATGACCTTCGAGCGCGAGAACGCCGACTTCCGCCGCACGATCCTCGGTGCGATGTCGATCGTCGCGCTGCTCGTCGTGCTCGCGATCGGCGCGACGCTCCTTCTCACGCGCCGCCTCGTCGCGCCGATGCGGAGGCTCATGCGCGCGGCGCGGGCGGTGGGCTCCGGCAAGCTCGACGTCTACGTGCCCGCGAGCGCAGCCGACGAGCTGGGACTGCTCACGCACACGTTCAACCACATGACCCAGCGGCTCGCCGAGTCGCAGGCCGAGGTCGCGACCTACCAGCGCACGCTCGAGGACAAGGTCGCGCAGCGGACGAAGGAGCTCGAGATCGCGACCGCGCACGCCTACAAGCTCGCGCAGCACGACATCCTCACGGGGCTTCCCAACCGCTCGCTCCTGAACCAGCGCCTGAAGCAGATCCTCGCCCAGTCACAGCGCGACGGCTCGAACGTCGCGTGCCTCTTCCTCGACTTCGACCACTTCAAGCGGATCAACGACACGCTCGGCCACGACTCCGGCGATCAGCTCCTGCAGGCGGTCGCGCAGCGCCTCACCTCGGCGGTGCGCGAATCCGACACGGTGGCGCGGCTGGGCGGCGACGAGTTCGTGCTGATCCTGCCCGGGCTCGATCCCGCGCACGCGACCTTCGAGACGATGACCGTCCTCGCGCGCGTGCGGGAGTCGTTCCTCGCGCCGTTCCGCCTCGCCGACCAGATGCCGACGCTCACGTGCTCGATCGGCGTCTCGATGTACCCGCTCGACGCGAGCGACCCGGTGACGCTCATCAAGCAGGCCGACACGGCGATGTATGCCGCTAAGGAGGCGGGCCGCAACGCCTACCGCTTCTACACCGCCGACATGAACGCCCGCGTGCAGCTCAGGCTGCAGCTCGAGACGGACATGCGGCGCGGGCTCATGGACGACGAGTTCTTCCTCGTCTACCAGCCGCAGATCGAAATGCAGACCGGGCGCGCCGTCGGCGTCGAGGCGCTCCTGCGCTGGCGCGATCCGGACCGCGGCGTCATCGCGCCGTCCGAGTTCATCCCGATCGCCGAGGAGTCCGGGATGATCCAGGCGCTGGGCGCGCGCGTGCTGCGCGACGCGTGCCGCCAGGTCATCGCCTGGCACCGGCACGGGATGATGCTTCGGCTCGCGGTGAATCTCTCCGTCCAGCAGCTGCAGCACGACAGCTGGCTGTCGATCGTGGACGAGGCGCTCGGCGCGAGCGGGCTGCCCGCGC
>DASQBO010000510.1:0-2499 GCA_035635175.1 Casimicrobiaceae bacterium
TCGGCACGCGGATCCTGCACGGGATGATCACGAGCGCGATGATGGGCGCGCCGGTGGGCATGCGCTTCCACGGCACCGCGATCGCCTACCTCGAGCACGCGGCGCGGTTCAAGGCGCCGGTGCGCGCCGGCGACACGCTGAAGACGACGTGGACGGTCGTCGCGAAGGACGCGAAGCCGCATCACGGCGGCGGCGTCGTCACGCTCGCCGGCGTTTGCCGCAACCAGCAGGGCATCGTGGTCGCCGAGGCCGACGCGAAGATGATGGTAGCGGCGCGAGCCAGGGAGCAGGGGAACGCGCGAGCCGCGAAGAGGGGCCCCGAGCGCGGAGCGCGCAGGGGATCGAAGCGGTAGCGAGCGCGTTCGGAGGCCGACGGCTCGACTTTTCGATATCTCAGGCGGTGGCGGAGGCCGAATCGCGCGCGGGCAGCGCGCGGGGATGCGACCGAGGCGAGTCGACGCAAGCGGCCGACGGCGCGGCGTCGCGATTGACGCGAGCGGAGCGGAGGCCGCGGTAAGACCGTCAATGGCCGGCCGCGAAGGCCGACGCCGCGCGCAGAGCGCGCAAGGCAGCGACGCGGTAGCGAGCGGGGCCGGTCGCCCCTCAAGTTCCGGCCAGCGCCCGCCCGCACTCGGCGACGAGCCCGGGGCCGCGATAGATGAGCCCGGTGTAGAGCTGCACGAGCGTCGCGCCCGCGTCGATCTTCTCCTTCGCATCGGCGCCCGAGAGGATTCCGCCCACGCCGATGATCGGCAGCGCGCCGTCGAGCGTCTTCGCGAGCGCGCGGATCACTTCCGTCGCCTGCGCGCGGAGGGGGCGTCCCGAGAGCCCTCCCGCTTCGTCGGCGTGGCGGAGGCCCTTGACCGCGTCGCGCGCCACCGTCGTGTTCGTCGCGACGACGCCGTCGACCCCGTGGCGCACGAGGACCTTCGCGATGCCGGCGAGCGCAGCCGGCGCAAGGTCCGGCGCGATCTTGACGGCGAGCGGCGTGTACTTGCCGTGCGCGTCGGCGAGCCGCGCCTGCTCGGCCTTGAGCGCGGAGAGCAGCGGCGCGAGCGTGTCGTCGGCCTGCAGGTCGCGGAGCCCCTTGGTGTTGGGCGAGCTCACGTTGACGGTCACGTACGACGCGCGGGCGTGCACGGCGCGCAGGCACGACACGTAGTCGTCGACGGCGCGCGCGTTCGGCGTGTCGAAATTCTTGCCGATGTTGAGGCCGAGGATGCCGCTCCACGACGCGCGCTGCGCGTTCTCGAGGAAGCGTGCGACGCCGTCGTTGTTGAAGCCCATCCGGTTGATCAGCGCTTCCGCCTCGGGCAGCCGGAAGAGCCGCGGCCTGGGATTGCCGGGCTGCGCACGCGGCGTGACGGTTCCGCACTCGAGGAAGCCGAAGCCGAGCGCGCCGAGGGCGTCGATGTGCGCGGCGTTCTTGTCGAGGCCCGCGGCGAGCCCGACGCGGTTCGGGAAATCGAGACCCATCGCCGTCACGCGCGACGGCGGCACCTCGGGCAGGAACGGCCGCGCGAGACCCAGACGCGCCGCCGTGTCGAGCGCCGCGAACGTGAGATCGTGCGCGGTCTCGGGCTCGAGCGCGAACAGCAGCGGGCGGAGCAGCGGATACATCGTCGTGGACGCGGGAGAGCGCCCGCGGCGCGCATGTCCCTGCAGCTGCGATGATACCATTCGCTCGCTTCGCTTCGCGTCCGATGCGCCGACTTCCTCGTCTTGCCGTGATCCTCGCGTGTGGCGCGCTCGCCGCCGCGGCGCCGGCCGCCGCCGCGTCGAAGCACGGCGCGGTGCAGAATTACGCGAACCGTGCCGACGTGCGCGCATTCATCGACGAGATGGCCACGGCCGACGACTACGACCGCGCGGCGCTGCGCCGCGCCTTCGCGCAGGCGCGCTTCCAGCCGAAGATCGTCGAGGCGATGCAACGGCCGCTGCTCGAGCCGCCCAAGTGGTTCGAGTACGCCCCGCGGTTCCTCGCGCCCGCGCGCGTGGCCGGCGGCGTCGCGTGGTGGAACGCGAACGCCGATGCGCTCGCGCGCGCGGAGGAGCGCTACGGCGTTCCCCCGGAAATCGTCGTCGCGATCGTCGGCGTCGAGTCGTACTACGGACGCAACGTCGGATCGCACCGCGCGCTCGACGCGCTCGCGACGCTCGCCTTCGACTATCCGCGCCGCGCCTCGTTCTTCCGCGGCGAGCTGCGGCAGTTTATGCTGCTCGTGCGCGAGCAGCACGTGGCGGCCGACGTGCCGCGCGGCTCGTTCGCCGGCGCGCTCGGCGTGCCGCAGTTCATGCCCGGCAGCTACCGCGCGTTCGCGGTGGACTTCGACGGCGACGGTCGCATCGATCTCTGGAGAAGCCCGGCGGACGTCGCGGGCAGCGTCGCGAGCTTCCTCGCGCGGCACGACTGGCAGCGCGGGCAGCCGGTGCTCCTTCCGGCCGCGATCGCCGAGGACAGCCTGCCGGCGGTGCGGCGCAGGCTCGACGGCGGCATCA
>DASQBO010000511.1:0-8165 GCA_035635175.1 Casimicrobiaceae bacterium
GGTCGCCTATCCCCACGCGCCGGCGCTCGACGCGGTCGCGGCCGCCGCGGCGCGCGGCGAACCCCACACCGATGCCATGCTCGACGGCGTGCGCCACTCGCTGTGGGCGATCCGCGAGGCGGAGCGTATCGCCGAGGTGACCGCGTTGTTCGACGCGCTGCCGGCGCTGTACATCGCCGATGGCCATCACCGTTCCGCGGCCGCGGCACGCGTGGCCGCGACGCGGCGCGCCACGGCGCCGCGCGGCGCCGAGAGCCACGAGGGGTTTCTCGTCGTCGCATTCCCGCACCACGCGCTGCGCATCCTCGATTACAACCGCGTGGTGCGCGATCTCGCCGGAATGACGTCCCACGCGTTCCTCGCGCGGCTGCGCGAGAAGTTCGACGTCGCGGCGAGCGACGCGCCGGTGCGCCCGGCGCGCCACGGCGAATTCGGCCTCTACGCGGGCCGGCGCTGGCATCGGCTCCTTCTGCGCGCCGCTTTCACGCAGCCTGCCGATCCCGTGGCGCGGCTCGACGTGAGCCTGCTCACCGAGCACGTGCTCGCGCCGATCCTCGGCATCGGCGACGTTCGCGTCGACCCGCGCGTCGACTTCGTCGGCGGCGGCCGTGGCCTCGACGAGCTGGTGCGGCGCGTCGACTCGGGCGCGATGGCAGCCGCGTTCTCGCTCTACCCGACGCGAATGGACGACCTGATGGCGATCGCCGACGCGGGCGCCGTGATGCCGCCGAAGTCCACCTGGTTCGACCCGAAGCTCGCCGACGGGCTCGTCTCGCACGTGCTCGACTAGAACGGACCAGCAGCCTCGTGCGCATCGGTCTCGATCACGCCCACCTCTTTGCATCGGACGTCGCGGCGACCGTCGCGTTCCTCCGCGACATGTTCGGCGCGACCGTCGTCTGGGACGAGGAGGCCGCCGGTGCGCGCAACGTGCGCATGCGTGTCGGGAATGCGTTCGTGCAGATCTACGACCAGCCGCCGCGCGGCCCGCGGGGCGGCGCGATCCATCACCTCGGCATCGAGACCGACGATCTCGACGCGCTCGTCGCGCGGATGCGCGCGCGCGGCTTCGTCTTTCGCAATCCGGTCCGCGACCTGCCGAAGTTCCGCTACGTGATGGTCGCCGGCCCGGACGACCTCCTGATCGAGCTCTTCGAGTGCCGCGATCCGGCGCGGTGGGGCATCGCGCCCTGAGCGCCACGGTGTCGGCGTCGCCGCGCGGACGCGCGCGCCGCGGCGTCGCTACATGCCCAGATCCCGCGTGCGCCCGCGCACGGCCGCGCACACGCGGATCTCGTCGACCGTCGCCGCGAGCTGCCGCTCGACGGCGGCGTAGTTCTTCACGCGCGCCGTCCAGAACGCGGCCACGTCGGCCGCGTCATTCTCCGAGCACAGCCCCGCGGCGTACTCGGGCCAGCTGCCGGGAGATTCCGGGCCGACCGTTTTCGCGAGCGCGTCGAAGTTCGCGACGAGGTAGTCGTGGGTCGCGCGACGTCCGGGGTTCCAGAAATGCGCGCGCCACAGCGCCGACCACGATTCGCGGTTGTCGAACGCCGGGTCGAGCAGGATTCCCATCGCCTTGCGCGCGAGCGCGGGGTCGCCGACCGAGAACAGCGCCATCATCAGGGCGCGGCGATCGACGCGGTCCTGCGTCGCCTTTGCGGCGGCATACAGGGCGTCCACCGTCGCCGCGTCGCCGGTCGTGCCCGCGGTGATCAGCACGACATCGACGAGTCCCGGATCGACGGCGCGCCGGTCGTCGATCCACGCAAGGGCGAGCCGGCGAGCCTCCGCGGCAAGCTCCGGATCTTCCGGTGCGACGACGCCGAGAAGCGCGCGCCGGAGAAGCTGGTCGTCGTCGCTTTCGCCGGGCTTCGGCGAGAAACCGAGCGAGCGCGTCCGCGGCCCGAAGACCTCGCGCACGAACGCCGAGTAGCGCGGCCGGTCCTCGTCGCGGACGAGCGTGTTGCGCGCGAAGACCGCGAGATCCAGCGCGGCACCGACGACGTGGCGATCGCGCGCCGTCGCGCCGAGCCGAACCCACTGCATCGCCTCCGCACCCGTTACCGCGCCGCTTCGGACGAGCGGTCGTAGGTCGTCGAGCAGGCTTGCGTATTCCGTCGGCGACAGCGCCTCCCGATGCGCGGCGAGGCGCGCGAGGAGGTCGCCGCGGTAGTCGGGGACGTAGTAGCCCCGGCCGCCGGCGTTGGCGAACAGGAACGCGGGGCAGCCGCCGGCGAGCGGCACCGTCGCGCTCGCGTCGGTCATGAGCGTGCAGGTCCGCGCGCTCCCGTAGCGCAGGCACACCGGTATCTGCCAGCGGCGCGCGTCGACGGCGGCGGAGCCGAGCGCCGCCAGCCGGTGCTGCGCGAGGAGAGCCTTCGTGCCGCCCTTGCCGCATTGCAGCCGCACTTCGACCTGTGGCACGCCGTTCTGGTCGAGGAACGTGTCGAACGCCGCCGCCACGGGGCGCCCGCTCGCCTTCGTCAGCGCTTCGAGGAAGTCCTGCGCGGTCGCCGATCCGTAGCGCCGCGATTCGAGGTAGCGTTGCACGCCGCGGCGGAACGGCTCCTCGCCGAGCCAGCCCTCGAACATGCCGATGACCGTGGCGCCCTTCTGGTAGGTGATCGCGTCGAAGGCGCGGAAGATGTCGCCGCGCGAGTTGACCGGCTCGCGAATCCGCCGCGCGGAGCCGAGGGTGTCCGCGTCGATCGCCTGCGCCCGCTCGTCGATCCGTGCGGTGCCGCGCTCCCAGTCGGGTCGCCACTTGTCGACGATCTTCTCGGCCATCCACGTCGCGAACGCCTCGTTCAGCCAGATGTCGTCCCACCACGCCGTGGTGACGAGATTGCCGAACCACTGGTGCGCCATCTCGTGGGTGCCGACGTTGGCGACGCCGCGGCGGAAGCGGGGTGTGTCGTCGCCGGGCTTCGCCAACAGCGCGGCGACACCGTAGGTGATCAGTCCCGCGTTCTCCATCGCGAAGTTGACGGTCAGCGGGATCGCCGCGTGGTCGAGCTTGTCGAAGGGATACGGGAGGCCGAACCAGGCTTCCAGCAACCGATAGAGCTCCGGGTAGGCAGCTGCCACGAACCTCGCATCGCCGCCGCGTCCGCGCGGCACGACGATCCGCGTGGGCACGGCGCTCTTCCCGACGCGCCCGAGGTCGACGAGCTCCCATGGCCCGACCGCGAAGGCGACGAGGTAGGTCGGCAGCGGACGCGTTTCGGCGAAGCGGACGGTCGTGAATCCGTCGTCGCCTTTCACCTGCGATGCGATCTGCGTGTTCGCGACGGCGAAGAGTCCGTCGGGGACGCGCAGCGTGATGTCCCACGGCGTCTTGAAGCCGGGCTCGTCGAAGCAGGGGAACGCACGCCGGGCCGAAATCGACTCGAACTGCGTCATCGTGTACCACGCGCCGCCGTCCTCGAGCGTGAAGATCCCGCGCGTGGAGTTCCGGGCCTGCTCGGCGTCGAACGCGAGCGTCAACCGATGCCGCCCGGCGGGCAGCGGCGGGTCGAGCGCGAGCCCGACGAACTGCTCGGACCCTCCGAGGACCTCGACGCGTGTCGCCGCGGCGTCGACGGATGCGCGCTTCACCGACACCCCGTCGGCATTGAGCCAGAGGACCCCGTGCGGCCGGTCGAGCTCGACGTCGATCGCGATCTCGCCCGAGACCTTCGGCTCGCCCGGGACGACGGTGAGCGAGAGTCCGTAGTGAGTGGGCCGCGCGCCCGCCGGGAGCCGGAATGCAGGCGGATCGGCCGCGAACGTCAGGCCCGCGGCGAACGCGGCGGCGGCAAACGTCGAAAGAAGCGCGAGAGGATGCATCGGAACGGGCTTGCGAGCGGGGCCCGACAGCTTACAATGATTCGGCGTGCGCCAGTGTCCCGTTCCGGAGGTAACTTGCCGATACCGCGTGCCCAACGCGACTCTGCAAGGTACTTCCGGAACGGGACACTAAACTGCCCTTCGCGGGAGCGCGATCCCCGTGCAACGCAAACTGACGGTCATCCTGTCGGCCGACGTCGTCGGCTACTCGGCGCTCATGGAGCGCGACGAGGCGGGGACGCTTGGCCGGCTCAAGGCCAACCGAACGTCGATCTTCGATCCGCGCATCGCCGCGCACGGCGGACGCGTGGTCAAGCTCCTGGGCGACGGCGCGCTCGTCGAGTTCGGCAGCGTCGTCTCGGCGGTCGACTGCGCCCGCGAGATCCAGCAGGCGACCGAGGCGCAGGCGTCCGACGATGCGTGCATACGCTACCGCATCGGCATCAACCTGGGCGAGGTGATCGTCGAGGGCGACGACATCTACGGAGACGGCGTTAACGTGGCGGCCCGGCTGCAGGCGCTGGCGGAGCCGGGCGGGGTCGCCGTGTCGCGCACGGTGCGCGACCAGGTCGCGGGCAAGGTTCCGGCCGAGCTCGAGGACCTGGGCGAGCATTCGGTCAAGAACATCGAGCGACCCGTCCACGTCTTCGCGCTGCGCGCCCCGGCTTCTCCAGGCGTGTCGCCCGCCGCGGCGGCATCGCGGCAGCGCCTGTCCGTGTGCGTGCTGCCGTTCGCGAACATGAGCGGCGATCCCGAGCAGGAGTACTTCAGCGACGGCATCACGGAGGACATCATCACCGATCTGTCGCGCGTCTCCGCGCTGTCGGTGATCTCGCGCAACACCGCGTTCACGTTCAAGGGCAAGCGGGTCGAGGTTCCGCAGGTGGCCCGCCAGCTCAAGGTGACGCACGTGCTGGAAGGCAGCGTGCGCAAGGCCGGCAATCGCGTCCGCATCACGGCGCAGCTCGTCGACGCCGCGACCGACAGCCACCTGTGGGCCGAGCGCTACGATCGGGACCTCGACGACATCTTCGCGCTGCAGGACGAGATCGCCGAGGCGATCGTGAAGGCGCTTCGCGTGCAGCTCCTGCCGGCCGAGAAACGGGCGATCGAGCAGCGATCGACGAACAATCCGGAGGCCTACAAGCTCTACCTGATGGCGCGGCAGTACAACTCGACCGGCAACACGCGTCACCGCGCGATCACCGTCCGCCTGTGCGAACGGGCCGTCGAGATCGACCCCGGCTATGCGCGCGCGTGGGCGCTGCTGGCGATCTGCAAGTCGAACCGGGCTTTGCTGACGAGCGATCCCGCTAACGACGGAGACCGGGGCTGGGCAGCGGCCGAGCGTGCGCTGTCCCTGGCGCCGGACCTGGCCGAGGCGCACGCCGCGAAGGGACGGATCCTCGCCGACGACGGCCGGTACGACGCGGCGGTGGCCGAGCACACGATTGCCATGGGTCTCGACCCCGAAAGCTACGAGGTCAACACGGCGGCGGCGCGCTGCTTCATCGCGATGCGACGCTACGACGACGCGATCGCCTGCCTCGAGCGCGCGGCGGCTGCCATAGAGACCGACTTCTGGGCGCTCGGAATGTGCATCCAGTGCCACGACGCGAAGGGCGACCTCGAGGCGGCGAGAGCCGTTGCGCGCCGTACGCTCGAGCGTGTCGAGAAGGTGATCGTGGCCGAGCCCGACCACGGCACGGCCCTTGGCTTCGGCGTCACGGCGCTCGTGACGCTGGGCGACCGGGAACGCGGCAAGGAGTGGGCGGCGCGCGCGATGCTCCTCGACCCCGACAACCCGAACCTGCGCTACAACCTCGGATGCGCGATGAGCAGGTTGCGGGAGGCCGACGCCGCACTGGAGCTCCTCGCTCCGCTGATGGCGACCGTCAAGGCGCCCCAGCTCAACTGGTGGCGGGTCGACTCCGACCTCGATCCGATCCGTGACGATCCGCGCTTCGTCGCGATGCTGGCGGAAGCGGAAGCGCGCGTCGCGGCGATGCCACGGGAGGCGAAGCCATGATCTACGAGCTCTACTACTGGCCCGGCATCCAGGGGCGCGGCGAATACGTGCGCCTCGCCCTGGAAGACGCCGGTGCCGCGTACGTCGACGTTGCGTATCTTCCCGACGCGAAGGGCGGTGGCGTCCCGGCGATGGAGCGATTCCTCGAAGGAGGAGACGTCGAGCGGCCGCCGTTCGCACCGCCGTTTCTCAAGGCGGGCCGGCAGCTCATCGGCCAGACGGCCAACATCCTGCTCTATCTCGGAGGTCGCCTCGACCTCGCGCCCCGCGACGCACCGGGCAAGCTGTGGACGCACCAGCTGCAGCTCACGATCGCGGATTTCCTCGTGGAGATCCACGACACGCATCACCCGATCGGCGGCGGCCTCTACTACGAGGAGCAGAAACCCGAGGCAAAACGGCGCGCCCGCGATTTCCGGGCGAACCGCCTGCCGAAGTTTCTCGGCTACTTCGAGCGCGTACTCGAGCGCAACCCGGCGGGCGGGCCGGGGATGGTCGGCCGGCGGATCACGTACGTCGACCTGTCGATGGCGCAGGTCGTCGCCGGATTGCGCTACGCGTTTCCGGTCGCGACCCGCCGGACGCTCCGCGGCTGCCCGCGGCTGCGCGCGTTGCACGACGTGGTCTTCGCGCGGCCGCGTATCGATCGGTACGTGAGGTCGGGCCGCCGGATTCCGTTCAACAACGACGACATCTTCCGCCGCTATCCCGAGCTCGACGGGTAGGCGGCGGATCGTCATCCCGTCATCGCGAGCGACCCCACGCAAGCCTGGATGCCCGATCGGATCGATACCCCGGCGCTGCGGTACGCGGTGACAGCCGCGCTTTACGTCGGCGCGTACGTCATGCTCGACTGGGTCAGCTACATTCACCCCATCGGGCAACTCGCGATAACGCCGTGGAATCCGCCGCCGGGGCTGTCGCTCTTCCTGCTGCTCCGCTCCGGGGTGCGGTATGCTC
The DNA here is from genome assembly GCA_035635175.1 of Casimicrobiaceae bacterium. Taxonomy (GTDB): domain Bacteria; phylum Pseudomonadota; class Gammaproteobacteria; order Burkholderiales; family Casimicrobiaceae; genus CAIWHR01. The sequence continues at coordinate 6,821 of DASQBO010000511.1, forward strand.
CCGCGCTGTTTCCGGCCGCCTATCTCGGCGACGTGCTCGTCCGGGGGGCGGACCCGCTTTCGCCGCTGACGTTGGCGGCTTCGCTCGTGCTGGCGTCGGGTTACGCCGCCATCGGGACGATCCTCGTCCGAACCGTCGCGGCCGGTCGCGAGCTTCGGAACGTGCGCGACGTCAATGCTCTCGTCGCGGCCGCGATTGCCGGCCCGCTCGTCGTCGGACTGGCCTTCGTGGGTCTCAACGTCGCGTTCGGAGCGCTGCCCCCCGGTGAAGCACTCGATGCGATCTTGCAGTTCTGGATCGGCGACGCGATCGGCATCGTGGTGACGACACCACTACTGATGGAATTCGCGAATCGCAGCGCCGTGCGGCCGCACATCGACCCCGAGATGGCGCTTCAGGCCGGTGCCGTGCTCCTCGCGCTCTGGATCGTATTCGGAATCGCGGCGACCGACGAGTTCAAGTTCTTCTACGTGCTCTTCCTGCCCCAGATCTGGATCGCGATGCGGAGAGGACTCAAGGGCGCCCTGGTCGCCAACCTGGCGATACAGATCGGGCTCATCGCGGCGGGCGAGAACATCGCCGCCAAGGGCTTCCTCCTGCGGGAATTTCAGTTTCTCATGCTGGCGCTCGCGTTGACTGCGCTCTATCTCGGCATGGCCGTGACCGAGCGCAGGGCGGCACAGCGGACCGCCGCGGCGCGCGAGGCGGCTCTCCACCGCGCATTGCGGGCCGGGACTGCCGGTGAATTGGCGGCGGCCATCGCGCACGAGCTGAATCAGCCGCTGACCGCGATCGGGACCTACGCGCGAGCCGGCGTGCTGATGCTCGACGATGCTTCATCCCGCACGCTGCTGCGGGAAACGCTCGACAAGGTCGTGCGAGAGGTCGCGCGCGCCGGTGACGTGATCGGCCGTTTGCGAGCCTTCTTCCGGACGGGAGCGACGCTGCGCGAGCGGATCGAGCCCGAGGCGCTGGTCAGGGGTGTCGTCGACGCGCTCGCGCCGCGGCTGGCGGAGGAACGCGTAAGGATTGAGCTAATCTGTTCGGCCGAACTTCCCGCGATCGACGTGGACCGGGTGCAGATGGAGATGGTCCTGCACAATCTGCTCGTCAATTCCGTCGAAGCGCTGGCTGCCCGCGCTTCGCCGGAGCGGAGCATTCGGGTGAGCATCGAGACGCGGGCAGGAGGTTACGTCCGGTACGAGGTCGCCGACAACGGTCCCGGGATTCCGGACACGATCGCGGGGCGGCTCTTCGAGCCGTTCGTCAGCACCAAGAGTGGCGGCATGGGGCTCGGACTGGCGATGAGCCGATCGATCGTCGAGGCGCACGGCGGCACGCTCGG
>DASQBO010000512.1:0-6227 GCA_035635175.1 Casimicrobiaceae bacterium
GAGAAGAACGCCTCGCCCTTCTCCATCGTCAGGCGCTCCGGCTTGTAGGTGAGATTGGGGCTGGTCGTGTCGAGCAGCGAATAATCGTTGCCGCGGCGAAGCTCCAGCGTCACCTCTCCGGTGATGGGGCGCGCGACCCACCGTTGCGCGGTCTCGCGGAGCATCATGGCCTGCGGATCGAACCAACGCCCCTGGTAGAGCAGTCGTCCGAGCCGCCGGCCGTTATCGCGATATTGCTCGATCGTATCCTCGTTGTGGATGCCGGTGACGAGGCGCTCGTAGGCGATGTGCAGCAACGCCATCCCCGGCGCCTCGTAGATGCCGCGACTCTTCGCCTCGATGATCCTGTTCTCGATCTGATCGCTCATTCCGAGCCCGTGCCGGCCGCCGATGGCGTTGGCCTCGAGCAGGAGCGCGACGTCGTCGGCAAACGTCGTCCCGTTGAGCGCGACGGGCCGCCCTTCGTCGAAGCGCACGGCAACGGTCTCGGCCTTGACGGCGACGTCGTCGCGCCAGAACGCGACGCCCATGATCGGCTCGACGATGCGCATCCCCTTGTCGAGGAACTCGAGATCCTTCGCCTCGTGCGTCGCGCCGAGCATGTTGGAGTCGGTCGAGTAGGCTTTCTCGACGCTCATCTTGTAGCCGAGGCCCGCGCGATTCAGGTACTCGGACATCTCCTTGCGGCCGCCGAGCTCGTCGATGAACGCCGGATCGAGCCACGGCTTGTAGATGCGCAAGCTCGGGTTTGCGAGGAGCCCGTAGCGGTAGAAGCGCTCGATGTCGTTGCCCTTGTACGTGCTGCCGTCGCCCCAGACGTGGACGTCGTCCTCGCGCATCGCGACGACGAGCATCGTGCCCGTGACCGCGCGCCCGATCGGCGTGGTGTTGAAGTAGGGCAGCCCCGCCGTCGCGACGTGGAATGCGCCCGCCTGCAGCGCGACGATGCCCTCGGCGACGAGCGCCGCGCGGCAGTCGACGAGCCGCGCGACCTCGGCGCCGTAGGCTCTCGCCTTGCGGGGAATCTCGTCGTAGTCGCTCTCGTCGGGCTGCCCGAGGTTCGCCGTGTACGCGTAGGGAATCGCTCCCTTGGCGCGCATCCAGTGCAGCGCCGCGCTCGTGTCGAGCCCGCCGGAGAACGCGATGCCGACTTTCTGTCCGACGGGAAGGTCCTGCAGGATGTGCGACATGGGTCTCGACGCGGCCGCGGCGTAAAATGGCCTATTCTAGCCGAGCGATGGATCCCGAGATGCGCGAGTCCCCACGGGACGCATCCTCGAGCGCGGGCGCCGGCATCCGAGCGGAGCCCGTGCCGAGCGGGACCGTGCTGAAGGTCCGGCCCGATGGACCCAACGTCGTCACCGGCGATGTCGCGCTTGCCGGCACAAAGCCGAACCCGAAGGCGGCGCGCACGACGCTCGTGCTCTGCCGCTGCGGCGCGTCCTCGAACAAGCCCTATTGCGACGGGACGCACGTGCGGACCGGCTTTCGCGAGGCGGCCCTGCTGCCCGCCGACACGCCGGCCGGCGTGCGGTCGGAGGGCCGCGTGACGGTCGCGCCGATGAGGAACGGTCCTCTCGAATGCAGGGGTGCGCTCGTCGTCGAAGGCGCCGACGGCCGCAGCACCTGCAGCGAGGAGACGCGGCTCTGCCGCTGCGGCCACTCGCGGAACAAACCCTTCTGCGACAGCTCGCACGTGAGGGTCGGCTTCACGGGATAGCGCGTGAACGCGAGCAACCGTGACGCGCCCTCTCTCGGCGAGCCGCCGCTGCCGGCATACGCGATGCGGCTCGAGCGCGCCGGCCGCCACGCCGAAGCCGAGGAAGCCTACGCCGCTCACGTCGCCGCGCACCCCGGCGACACGCGGGCGTTGGCGAGCGCCGGCAGGGCCGCGCTCAAGGCAGGGCGAACCGCCGTCGCGATCCGCCGCTTCGAGCAACTCGCGGCGCTGCTGCCCGAAAGCGCCGACGCGCGGTCCGCGCTCGGCCAGGCATTCATCCTCGCGGGCAGGCCCGCGGAGGCGATCTTCCATCTCGAGCGCGCCGTCCAACTCGATCCGCGCCAGGCCGACGCGCACCACCGGCTCGGCGTCGCATTCGAGCGCGCGGCCGACCGGTCCAACGCGATCCGCTCGTACGAGCGCGCCCTCGCCCTCGCACCGGCGCACGCCGACGCGGCCGCCGCCCTCGGCAACGTGTGCAGCCGCCGCGGCGACACGACGCGCGCGCGCGAAGCGTTCGCCCGGGCGCTCGCGGCCGAGCCCGCGCATCTCGACGCGAGAACCGGGCTCGCGTTCGCCGCGGCGATCGACGGCGATCTCGACGGCGCGCGCGCGACGCTCGAGGCGCTGGCGTACGAACGGCCCGCCGGCGCCGCATTCTGGAATGCGCTCGGCAAGCTCCGCGCGTGGTCGGGGGCGCTCGAAGCGGCCGAAGACGCGTATCGGCGGGCAGCCGAGAACGATCCGTCCGACGTCGATGCGCGCTTCGGCATCGCCGGTGCGCTGCTCGGACGAGGCCGCTACGAGGCAGGATTCCGCGCGCTCGAGGAGCGCCCGGACGGCCGCTTCGGCGAGGCGCGGCGCTTCGCGCGGCTCCCGGTCTGGAGCGGTGCACGCCTCGACGGCACGCTGCTCGTCCATTGCGAGGGAAGCCTGTCCGACACGGCCCAGTTCGCGCGCTTCCTTCCGGACGCGAGGGCGCGCGTCGCGGAGCTCGCGCTCGTCGCCGACGGCTACTGGGCGCCGCTCGCGCCGCTCCTTGCGACCGCGGCCGGCGTCGATCGACTGCTCGAGGATCCCGCGCAGGCCGACGCGCTCCGCGCCCGGCCGGTGGTGCGCGCCGGGATCCAGTCGCTTCCGTTCCATCTCGGCATCACCCCCGACAAGCTTCCCGCGCACGCGCCGTACCTGTCCGCGCCGCACGATCGCGCGGAGGTCTGGCGCTCTCGCCTCGCCTCGCTCCCCGCGCCGCGCATCGGCCTCGCGTGGAATGCGCGCGGCGACCGCGGCGCGCTCGCGCGGCACAAGTCGGTGCCGCCGCCGGCGCTCGCGCCGGTGCTCGCGACCCCCGGCGTCGCGTTCGTGAGCCTGCAGATCGGCGCGCTCGGCGACCTCGCCGGCTTCGGCGCGTTCGCCTCGCGGGTCGCCGACTTCTCGCACGACATCCGCGATTTCGGCGACACCGCCGCCATCATCGCGGCGCTCGACCTCGTGATCTCCGTCGACACTTCGGTCGCGCACGTCACCGGCGCGATGGGCAAGCCCGTCTGGCTCCTCGATCGCTTTCACACGAGCTGGCGCTGGCGCCTCGCGCCGGGACGCTCGCCGTGGTATCCGTCGCTGCGGATCTTCCGCCAGCATCGCTTCCTCGACTGGAGTCACGCGCTCGGTGCGGTCGCTGCTGCGCTGGCCGCGTTCGCCGCCGACCGCACGCTGCCGCCGTGACGCAATGCCCGAGTTGCCGGACCTCGAGGCGTATCGCGAGGCGCTCGCCGCGCGGATCAACGGGGAGCCGCTCGTCGCCGTCCGCATCGACCACCCGTTCGTGCTGCGCACGGCGATGCCCCCGCTCTCGGAGGCCGTGGGCAAGCGAGTGCGCGGGATCCGGCGGATCGGAAAGCGGATCGTCCTCGCGCTCGACGGCGAGCTCTTCCTCGTCATCCACCTGATGATCGCCGGACGGCTTCGCTGGCTCGCCCCGGAAGCGAAGCCGCCGGCGCGCATCACGCTCGCCCGCTTCGAGTTCCCGCGCGGCGCGCTCGCGCTCACCGAGGCCGGCACCAAGCGGCGCGCGTCGCTCCACGTCGTGCGCGGCGAAGCGGCGCTCATGGCGCTCGACCCGGGCGGCCTCGACGTGCTCGCGTGCGACGCGGCGGCCTTCGCGACGCGCCTGCGCAGCGAGAGCCACACGGTCAAGCGCGCGCTCACCGACCCGGCTCTGTTCAGCGGCATCGGCAACGCGTACTCGGACGAGATCCTGCATCGCGCCAGGCTCTCGCCGCTGGCCCTGACGGGCAAGCTGTCCGACGACGACGTCGCCCGCCTTTTCGCGGCGACCCGCGAGGTGCTCGGCGAATGGACCGCACGGCTGCGGGCCGAAGCGGCGGAGGGCTTCCCCGAGAACGTCACGGCGTTCCGGTCCGAGATGGCCGTGCACGGCCGCTTCGGCAAGCCCTGCCCCGTGTGCGGGGCGCCCGTCCAGCGCATCGTGTACGCCGAGAACGAGTGCAACTACTGCGCACGGTGCCAGACCGGCGGGCGGCTGCTCGCCGACCGCGCTCTCTCGCGCCTCCTCAAGGCGACGTTCCCGCGCACGCTCGACGAGAGGTGACGCCGCGGCAACCGTCCGATGCTGTAGACTTTGACCGTCATGCCCTCGTTCGACATCGTCTCCGAAGTGAACCAGGTCGAAGTCCGCAACGCGCTCGACCAGACCAACAAGGAGCTCGGCACACGGTTCGACTTCAAGGGCTCGGACGCGCGCGTCGAGTTCGCCGACAACGCGCTCACGCTCCACGCCGACGACGACTTCAAGCTGAAGCAGGTGACCGACATCCTCACCGCCAAGCTCGGCAAGCGCGGCGTCGATCTCCGCGCGCTCAAGTACGGCGCGGTCGAGAAGGTCTCGGGCAACAAGGTGAAGCAGGCGGTGGCCGTCCGGACGGGCGTGGAAGCCGAGCTCGCGAAGCGGATCGTCCGGCTGATCAAGGACAGCCGCCTCAAGGTGCAGGCCAGCATCCAGGGCGACGCGGTGCGCGTCTCCGGCGCGAAGCGCGACGACCTGCAGAGCGCGATCGCTCTCGTGCGGGCACAGGTCACCGACTTCCCGCTGCAGTACGGCAACTTTCGCGATTGACGCCCCGCCGCACCCCGCCTTGGCACTGCCCGAGCGCATCACCTCGTTTCCCGTCGTCCTGCGGGCGTTCGTGCCCGGCGACGCCGCGCGCGTCGCGGAGTTCTGCGGCGACCCCGCCGTCGCGCTTCCGACCGCCGCCGTTCCGCATCCCTACCCGGCGGGCGCCGCGGCAGCGTGGATCGCCTCGCATCGCGATGCGCGCGAGACCGGGGCCGCCTGGACCTACGCGATCACGCGCACCGACGACGGAGCGCTGATCGGTGCGATCGACCTCCGTGCCGAGGCCGAGCCCGGCGGCAACCTCGGCTACTGGATCGGACGCCCGTACTGGGGCCGCGGCTACGCGACGACGGCGGCGGGCGCGCTGCTCGCGATGGCGTTCCTGGGCCTCGAGGTCGACGCGCTCGGCGCGACCCACCTCGCCCGCAATCCCGCGTCGGGCCGGGTGCTCGAGAAGTGCGGAATGGCGCTCGCGCGGCGCGAGCGGAGGCCGCATCGCGGCGGCCCCGCCGAGGAGATGTGCGTCTGGGCGATCACGCGCGAACGGTGGTCGGCGCTCAGGGCCGCCGGATGAAGGCGCCGCTTCTCTACGTCGGAGGCCCCCTCGCGACGGCGCGGCTCACGCTCGAGCCGCTCACGCCCGCGCACGCGGGCCCGATGTTCACCGGCTTCGCGGACCCGACGCTGTACCTCTGGGTCAACGCGGAGCCGCCCCGGGACGTCGCCGACCTCGAGGGCCGCTTCGTCCGCATCGCCGACCCCTACGCGCCGGGGGGCGAGCTCTGGCTCAACTGGGCGATACGCGTCAACGACAGCGGGAGCCATGCGGGCCTGATCGAAGCCACCGTGCGGCCCGACCGTGTGGTGTTCCTCGCCTTCTACGCGTTCACGGCGTTCGCGCGGCGCGGCATCGCGCGCGAGGCGTGCGTCGCGGTCATCGAGCACCTGTGGCGCGCCTACGACGCGGCCGAGATCCGCGCCGACATCGATTTCCGCAACGTCCCTGCGCGCTGCCTCGTCGAGTCGCTGGGCTTCGTCCGCCGCACGCGCAACATCGTGACCAAGCTGCGCGGCGAGCCGGCGATCGACTATCGCTACCGGCTCAGGCGGTCGGAACCTCCGCTCGGCTCATGAGGGCCTCCCAAGCTCGCGCCGCGGCCTCCGATCCGTCCTGTTGAATCGTTCCGCAGTGTTGTCGGCCGCCTGCGGCGACTCGCGTTTGCTCGCTCCCCCTTGGCGCTTCGCGCGGGGGGAACGCGCGACCGGCGAGCAGGGGCCCCACGCATGCTTGGGGATGCGAGCAAGCGGGAGCGCGTTCGGAGGCCGACCCCTCCGTGCGACGAATTACGCCGAATGTGCGAAGGCCGAACC